>JAFOMV010000156.1 GCA_017418765.1 Ruminococcus sp.
ACATTTCAGCGTAAACCGTATGCTCTCACATGAGTGCTACAAGCAGAGAATGGAGAGAGGTCTTACATTCCTGGAATTCAACTACATGATAATGCAGAGCTATGACTTCCTTGAACTGTTCCAGAAGTACGGCTGTAATATGCAGTTCGGCGGTGATGACCAGTGGGCAAATATGCTGGGCGGTACAGAGCTTATCCGCCGCAAGCTGGGCAAGGACGCATACGCTATGACTATCACACTTCTCCTTAACTCCGAGGGCAAGAAGATGGGCAAGACAGAAAAGGGTGCGGTATGGCTTGACCCTGAGAAGACAACTCCTTACGAGTTCTTCCAGTACTGGAGAAACGTTGCAGACGCTGACGTTATCAAGTGTCTGAAGATGCTCACATTCGTACCTGTTGAGCAGATAGAGGAAATGGAAAAGACTATGGAAGGTGCTGAATACAACAAGGCTAAGGAGCTTCTTGCATACGAGCTGACAAAGCTTGTACATGGTGAGGAAGAAGCTGAAAAGGCTAAGGCAGCTGCAAAGGCACTGTTCGGCGGCAGCGGCTCAAACGAGAATATGCCTACAGTTGAGATAGATTCCGCTGACCTGACAGACGGTGCGCTGGGACTTCTTACACTTCTTGTCAAGGCAGAGCTTGCCCCTTCTATATCAGAGGCAAGACGTCTTGTACAGCAGGGCGGTATCACAGTCAATGAGGAGAAGAAAACTGACCCTAAGGAGCAGATAAAGCTGGAGGGTGAGACTATTGTCCGCAAGGGCAAGAAGGCATTCAAAAAGGTAGTTGTTAAATAATACAATTAGTAATAATTACAGCACATATATCAGAACGTACAAATGTTGTTATGTGATATAATGAATGAGCGGATGCTTTTAAGCGTCCGCTTTGTTTATTCTTATATAAATAATATGTTAATCAAAAACGACAGTATATCTTGATTTGCGGGGAGTCATATAATTTTGGAATAGCCCTTGACAAATTATGTAAGCGTGAATATAATGATAATATAGAGTGGTATACTGTGCGGATAAAATGCACAGAAAAGGGAAGTGGAAAGGAGAAGATGATAATGAAGTATACAAAAAAGGGTTTTACTCTTATCGAGCTTATTGTTGTAATATGTATCATAGGCATTCTTGCAACCATCCTTGTTCCATCAGCAATTGGCTTTGTGAGAAAATCAAAGCGTACTTCTGATATCGGAACTGCAAGAAATATCTATAATGACGGAGGCATCATTCTCGCCGAGGGTGGTGACGGTTTCTTTTCGTATATTTCCTCAGGCGGAGGCGGTACATCCGTAAGTGTTGAAAGAGGCGATGAGAAAGAAAGCTATGATCTGCAGATCGTTTGTGAGCGCAAGGCAAATGACACAGGCGAAAAATGGAAGTCTGAAAGCAGTCAGTTTGACGATTTCGTTAAGGAACTCAATAATATCGAGAATGCGGTCATTACATTGAAGTACTTTAACCCTACAGGAAACGAAAGACTCAGCAAATGGATCGTAGGAAGAAGAACGGACGATACAGCAAAGGTCGAGGTGTGGTCTGCTGACGAAAGCGGAAATCCATGCTTCAGAGTATGGCCTGAAACAGACAGCAGATACAATATAAAGTAAAAGATAAAGCCGATGAGAGATCATCGGCTTTGTTTTTTAAGTCCTGATTTTATACCCGCCATTATTATTTCACGGGCTTTAACAGCTTCTTCTTTAGAAAGCGGCGGAGTGTCGCCCAGCGGATATTCCATACCAAGATTCTCATACTTTGGCTTTGCCATATCATGATAGGGGAGAACATCCAGCGCTTTCAGATTGCTGAGCGTTGAAAGGTACTCGCCCAGTGCGAAAAGCTCATCGTACTGATCGGTTATACCGGGGACTACTACATGGCGTATCCACACGGGGATGCCTAAGTCACGGATATGCTCGGCAAATGCGAGGATGTGTTCGTTGCCCATGCCTGTCAGCTTCTTGTGCTCGGCGCTGTTGATATGCTTGATATCCAGCATTACAAGGTCTGTATACTGCAAAGCCTTGTCGATAGCTTCATGATGTTCGGGGGAGTAAACTCCTGCGGATGTGTCCAGACAGGTGTGTACCCCTTTGCTTTTTGCCAGAGAGAACAGCTCTGCCAAGAATTCGGGCTGAGCGAGAGGCTCGCCTCCTGTAGCGGTAATGCCGCCTGATTTGAGGAATTCCTTGTAGGAATCGTACTCCTTCATCAGATCTTCGGCAGTTCTTTCCGTGCCCCTGCCAAATTCCCATGTGTCGGGGTTGTGGCAGTATTTGCACCTGAGCGGACAGCCCTGAAAGAATACCACGAAGCGTACCCCTGGGCCGTCAACTGTGCCGAAGCTTTCTGTTGAATGGATGTGACCTATCATAATTCCCACCTCTGTTTTGCGTAGTTTATAAGTGTATCTTTTATATTAGGGAGCTTTTCCTCAAGTACAAGAGTGAGAAGCTCTTTTAAAGCTGTACCCACGTCCTTGCCTTTCAGTCCGATAGCCATAAGGTCATTACCACTGACAGCAAGGCTTCTGAGGCTGCGGCATTCATTGTTTTCAATGAGGAGCCTGCCCTCGTCCATGAGCCTGTCAAAGAGTTCGTTTTCCTCTAAAACGAAGTCATTTTTAGCCAGATTATCGCATTTTTTCAGTTCCATCAGCTCAAAGAAAAGGTCATCGCCAATATCAGCCATCATCTTTTTCACAGCT
>JAFOMV010000028.1 GCA_017418765.1 Ruminococcus sp.
CCCTGCATTGACAAATTCAGCTTCGGAGAACAGAATATTGAAGAAAAATCTCATCTTTATAATGATGAAAAGACTGCTATAGCTAAGTATGCAGCTTCACTGATAGAAGATGGTGATTTCGTATTCATTGACGCCGGAACAACAACTGAAAAAATGATAGACTATATCTCTGCAAAAAACGTCACATTTGTTACCAATGCTTTTGTTCACGCAAAAAAGCTTGCACAAAGAGGCTTCAAAGTTTTCCTCCCAGCCGGTGAGATAAAGCTTACAACAGAAGCGATCGTCGGCGCAGAGTGTGTCAGCAGCCTTCAGGCTTACAACTTCACAAAAAGCTTCATCGGAGCAAACGGAATCTCACTTTCTGCCGGAGTTTCCACTCCCGACAGAAATGAGGCGAGCATAAAGGCTGAGGTGATCAGACACAGCAGGACCGCATATATCCTTTCGGATCATTCCAAATTCGATCAGATTACCTCAGTAACTTTCACGGATCTTGATAAGGTCATAATAATCACTGATAAACTCAGTGATAAAAAATATCTGACAGCTGCAAATATCAAGGAGGTGATGTAGTTGGTATACACTGTAACATTCAACCCTGCCATCGACTATGTTGTACACACAGTTGAAATGAGGCTTGGCGAAGTTAATCGTTCATCATCGGAGGAAATGTACTTCGGCGGCAAAGGGATAAATGTGTCCATAGTTCTGAATGAGCTTGGTACACCGTCCATTGCTCTGGGCTTCACCGCAGGCTTCACAGGCGAGGCTATCGAAAACGGTATCAACGCAATGGGCATAAAATCAGATTTCGTAAGACTGAAAACCGGCAACTCCCGGATCAATGTCAAGATCAAAGCCGGCGAAGAAACCGAACTCAACGGTCAGGGGCCGCACATAGACGACGAGGCGCTGGAAGCACTTTTCGTAAAGCTGGACAAGCTGTCAGACGGTGATACGCTCGTGCTTGCAGGCAGTATCCCTTCCAGTCTTCCATCGGACATCTATGAGAGGATCATGCAGAGACTTTCGGACAGAAAGATCAGGACAGTTGTTGACGCCACAAATGACCTTCTGCTCAACGTTCTGAAGTACAAGCCCTTCCTCATCAAGCCAAATAATCATGAGCTTGGTGAGATGTTCGGAGTAACCCTTTCGGAAGATGAAGAAATAGAGCGCTATGCCCGAAAACTGAAAGACATGGGAGCTATAAATGTTCTGATCTCAATGGCTGGTGACGGAGCTATGCTTATTGACGAGAACGGTAAATGCCACCGCTGCGGCGTCTGCAAGGGAAAAGTCAGAAACTCGGTCGGTGCAGGAGATTCCATGGTAGCAGGTTTTCTGACCGGAGCTCAGAACGGCGACTATGAATACGCATTAAAGCTCGGTACCGCCGCAGGAGGAGCCACAGCTTTCTCAGACGGACTGGCAGTAAAAACCAAGATCGAAGAGCTGCTCGCTCAGCTCTGATATTACAACAGTAAGGAGGAATAGCTCATGAGAATTGTAGATCTGCTCAGCAAAAATAGCATCAAGCTAAACGCTTCCCCAAAGTCAAAATCCGAAGCTATCGATATGCTCATAGACCTTCAGGTAAAAGGCGGAAATATCGCCGATAAGGAAGCTTATAAAAAAGGCATCCTCGCAAGAGAGGAAAAGGGTTCGACCGCTGTTGGCGAAGGAATTGCAATACCACACGCAAAAAGCGAAGCTGTAAAGGCTCCATCACTGGCGGCAATGACAGTTCCGGATGGAGTTGATTACGAAGCCCTTGATGATGAGCCCTCAAATCTGCTGTTTATGATAGCAGCCCCCAATGACGGAGATGTTCATCTTGAAGTTCTGTCCAGACTTATGACAATACTCATGGACGAGGATTTCAGAGACGACCTTCTGAAAGCCAAGGACGCTGATGAGTTCCTGAAGGTCATCGACGATATGGAGAAAGAGAAATATCCCGACGAACCTGCTGCTGAAGAAAGATCCGAAAACGGATATAAAGTTCTTGCGGTAACCGCCTGCCCGACGGGTATTGCCCACACCTATATGGCTGCCGAGGCTCTTGAAAAAGCAGGCAAAAAGCTGGGCATCTCCATTAAGGTAGAGACAAACGGCTCAGGTGGTGCAAAGAATATCCTCACTCAGGAGGAGATAGACGCCTGCGATGGTATAATCGTAGCTGCCGACAAGACTGTCTCTATGGCACGTTTCAACGGCAAAAAAGTCATAAAGACCAAGGTATCAGACGGTATCAAGATCCCCGAAGAGCTTATAAACCGCATCGAAGCAGGAGACGCTCCCGTATATCATCATGAGGGCGAAGCCGACAGCAGCTCATCGGGCTCATCTGACAGCGAAGGCTTCGGAAGAAAGCTTTACAAACACCTCATGAACGGCGTTTCAAATATGCTGCCCTTCACAGTTGCGGGAGGCATTTTTATCGCAATAGCCTTCCTGATAGACTCCTTCGGAGGCGCTCCTCAGGACGGTGATTTCGGTTCCCACCTTGCGGCTGCGGCATGGTTCAAGACTATCGGAAACTACGCTTTCCAGTTCATGATACCTGTGCTTGCAGGATATATCGGACTCAGCATCGCTGACCGCCCCGGCTTCCTTGTCGGTATGGCAGGAGGTGCAATGGCAGCCGCAGGTGCAACCTTTGCATCTCCGGGAGGAGATGTTCCCTCAGGCTTCCTCGGTGCGCTGCTGGCGGGCTTTATCGGCGGATACCTCACACTTTGCCTGGAAAAGGCGTGCAATAAGCTGCCCAAGGCTCTCAACGGTATCAAGCCCGTACTCATTTATCCTCTCGGAGGACTCGCCATTGTCGGCATCATGATGTGTGCAGTCAACCCTGTAATGGGCATTCTCAACGACGGTCTCTCCAACTTTCTCAACGGCATGGGCGACTCGAGCAAGGTCCTCCTTGGCTGCATACTCGGAGGTATGATGGCGATAGACATGGGCGGTCCCTTCAACAAGGCAGCCTATGTATTCGGCGTTGCTGCTATCTCTCAGGGCAACTTCAATATCATGGCAGCAGTAATGTTAGGAGGTATGGTCCCCCCTATCGCTATAGCACTGGCTACCACATTCTTCAAAAACAGATTTACCGAGGAGGAACGCAAGAACGGTCCCGTCAACTACATTATGGGACTCAGCTTCATAACAGAAGGCGCTATCCCCTACGCCGCAGCTGACCCTGCAAGAGTGATCCCCTCCTGTATC
>JAFOMV010000157.1 GCA_017418765.1 Ruminococcus sp.
AACAGCATCTTCTTTGCCTGATAGTAGTCCTCCATATCCTTGTGGTAGTCAAGGTGATCCTGAGTGAGATTTGTGAACACAGCTGTATCGAACCATGAAGCGCCGATACGGTTCTGCACCAGACCAAATGATGATACCTCCATGACCACGTACTCGCAGCCTGCCTTGACCATTCTGTCAAGGAGTGCCATAAGGTCATAAGCCATAGGAGTAGTGTTCTCGGTGTGGACTATCTCATCGCCTATCTCGTTCTGAATAGTTCCCACAAGACCGGTCTTGTGGCCGTTTTTCATAAGGATATGCTTTATGACATTGGTTATGGTAGTCTTGCCGTTAGTGCCTGTCACGCCGATCATGTGCAGCTTTTTCTCGGGATGGCCGAACCATGCCGAACACATCATGCCGTAGAGTCTGCGTGAATTATCGGTGAGTATCTGCCTGTCGCCAAGTCCAAGGTCATGCTCGCAGACTACAGCAGCAGCACCCTTTTCCAGCATTTCGGCAGCAGCGGTATGTCCGTCAAAGCTTCCGCCTTTGACGCATACGAAAAGACAGCCTTCAGCAACCTTACGTGTATCATCGGTAATAGAAGTTATTTCTATATTGCCAAGCTTTGTCTCGGCATTTTTTTCCAGAAGGTCATATAATTTCATCAAGACCGCCTCCTTTATATTAATTATGAATGTGTGATCTGAATATATTACGGCTTAGTCACCATCAGAATAGACAATGAGTTCCAGTTCAATAACCGTACCCTTCTGTACCTTTGTATGAGGTTCAATGGACTGGCTGCTGACTACAGCGTTATCTCTTGTAAATGAAGCGCCCCTTGCAACGAAGTTAAGATCGCAGTAAGCAAGCTGTTCATTTGCGAATGACGGTGATACACCAACAAGATTCGGAACTTCCGTATACTCAACAGGCTGCCCCTTTTCAGTGTAGAGGTACACCTTACCGCCCCGAGCAATAGCAGAACCTGTTACAGGTGACTGTGAAATGACTTCCATGCCGCTTCCTATGACTTCGCACTCGACACCGAGCTCAGCAAGCTTAGCCTTTGCGTCATCGATAGGACCTTCAAGGAGAGGTATCTTTACATCAAGATTTTCAGATTCCTCGTCGGTATAGTGCGGATTGTAGCCGAGATAAGGCAGTACCTTTGTAAGGATGTTTCTTGCAGTCGGCACTGCGACTACCGAGCCGTAGTAGCCGATCTCCTTATTAGGCATATCTGCAAGGACAAGCAGTATTATCTCAGGATCCTCAGCAGGTGTAAAGCACACATATGAAGCGCCGTATTCCTGGATAGTAGCGTCTTCCTGTCCTTCTGCGCTCAGCCCCTTTGAAGTTTCACTGAGTCGCTGGGATGTTCCTGATTTACCGCCGATAGAGTATCCCTTGATATAAACATTTCCGCCATTGTTGTCAGCAACAACGTGATAGAGGGCATCTCTCATCTTTGCGGAAGTTTCCTCGGATACGACCTGACGTCTGACAGTTCTCTCGTTCTTGAGGACTACATTTCCGTCCTCGTCAACGATCTTGTCAACAACGTAAGGTTTAAGGAGGTAGCCTCCGTTTACAGCGGCACAGTATGAAGTGATCATTTCCATAGGAGTGATAGTTTCACCCTGTCCGAAAGCGCTGACCGCAAGGTCAACGTTGGTCATTTCATCAGGCTCAAATCCGCGACCTGCACTTTCAGCAGGAAGGTCTATGCCTGACTTTTCTCTGAGGCCGAAAGCGTCAAAGTAGTAGCAGAAACGCTTGATGCCGAGACGTGCGCCTATTTCCATGAAAGCAGGGTTGCAGGAATTGGTAAGTGCCTGCTGGAATGACTGAGCGCCGTGACCTGCGGTATTGTGACA
>JAFOMV010000158.1 GCA_017418765.1 Ruminococcus sp.
CAGCTTGCCGATAGTTGTGGTCTTACCTGCGCCGTTTACGCCTATTACCATGATAACGGCAGGAGATACGCTCAGGTCAAGTCCTGTATCATCGCCCATCATCTCGGAAACTACCTCATGGATAAGCTCCATGATCTCCTGCGGGTCGGTGATACCTCTCTCCTTGATCTTCTTGCGGAGCTGATCACAAATTTCTTCCGATGTCTCAACTCCGATATCGCTCATTATCATCTGTTCCTCAAGCTGCTCAAAGAGCTCGTCATCTATTTCCGTGAAGGAATTGAGAATACGCTGGATACCTCCGAAAAGGAAGTCCTTGGTCTTTCTCAGTCCGTCAGCGATCTTTTTAATAATACCCATGTATTACCTCCGATTAACTGATTTCTGATTTCTGCTTACTGTATATCTGCCACATCTTCCTGGAAATCCACCTGTTCCATCTTCAGCAGCTTGGAGATGCCGTCCTCCTGCATGGTAACACCGTAGAGAACGTTTGCTTCTTCCATAGCGCTTCGTCTGTGAGTGACGAGAACGAACTGAGTGGTATCTGTGAAGTTTTTCAGGTACTGTGCATATTTTCTTACGTTAACTTCATCAAGTGCCGCATCAATCTCGTCGAGGATACAGAACGGTGCAGGTCTCAGTCTCAGGATAGCGAAGTAAATAGCTATCGCAACGAATGACTGCTCACCGCCCGAAAGGGATATAAGGTTCTTGATGACCTTTCCGGGAGGCGCTACACTTATCTCTATGCCCGATTCAAGCACGTTGTCAGGATCGCTGAGTATCAGCTCTGCCTTTCCGCCGCCGAATAATTCAACGAATATCTCCTTGAAGTTTGAGTTGATTATGCGGAAGCTGTCTGTGAATATCCTGCACATTTCCTCGGTAAGGTCAGTGATGATCTTTTCAAGTTCAGCCTTTGACTTCTGTATATCCGCTATCTGCCCGGACATGAAGGTGTATCTCTCCGATACTTCCTTGTATTCCTCGATAGCGTCAACGTTTACACTTCCGAGAGCCCTTATCTTGTTGCGTACCTCTGTGAGTTCACGCTGTGCGGCGGTGATATCCTCTATCTTCTCCGCAAGCTGAACAGCCTCTGAACGTGTGAGCTGATAGCTTTCGGAGAGCTGACGGATGATATTATCCGTATCCCTTAGATTTGAGTCTCGTCTCTCCTCCAGTCTTGTGACCTCGGCGGAGAGTTTTTCCTTGGCTTCGTTTATTTCTTTCAGACCCTTCTGCATCTCGTTGACCAGACGGGTCTGCTCGGTATGCATGGCCTGATAGCGGCTTATTTCCTCGTTGTAGGACTTGGTATTGCCCTTGAAGCTTTCAAGGTCTGCTTTCAGCTTTTCGATATCGGCTTTCTTCACAGCGATTATCTCATTCTGACGGGATATCTCGTCTTCAAACTGTCTGTTTCCGTATTTCAGTTCTTCAAGACTTCTCTCGATACGTGATATCTCAGCCTCCTGAGCCTGCACGTCCTTGACATTCTCCATGCCCTTTATCTTCTGAGCAGAAAGCTTTTCCGACAGCTCGGCACGTTTCAATCTCAGCTTTTCACGGACATCCTGTCCCTGAGCAAGCTTTTCCTCGGCTTCTTTTATGAGGGCTTCTGTCTCGGCAAGTCCCTTTTCGGAATCGGCTATAGTCTGCTCTGCGGAAGCGATCTTCTGCTTTGCTTCTTCCACAAGCTTTCCCGAATTTTCGGACTGTGCCCTTACCTGTTCCATAAGCGAAGCAAGACTTGAAAGCTCTGCATTTATGCGTACTCTGTCAGCCTCGCATTTTGTAAGCTCATCCTTAGCAGCTTCTGTATCATATGCCAGCTTTGCACTTTCGGCACGAAGCTTCTCAGCATTTGCACTGAGACTGTCCTTCTGAGCGGCAAGCTTTGCTATCTCAGCATCAAGAGTGTCGATCTCATTTTTACGTGTGATAACTCCACCTGAGCGCTGAGCAGAACCTCCGGTAAATGAACCGCCTGCGTTGATGACCTGACCGTCAAGAGTGACTATCCTGAACTTATAGCCATACTTTTTGGCAATATTTGTAGCGGAATCGATGTCCTCTGCGATGACGATACGTCCCAGCAGAGAGTTGATGATACCGCTGAACTTCGGATCAAATGTGACTATCCTGTTGGCATTTGCTACAAATCCCTCACAGTTTTCAAGGCCCTGTTCACGGAGCTCATAGCCCTTGACAGAGGTGATAGGGAGAAATGTAGCACGTCCGCCTTTCTGCTCTTTCAGAAAGCGGATGCATCTCTTGGCGATGTCTTCATTTTCAACGATGATGTTCTGCATTGCGCCGCCGAGAGCTGTCTCGACTGCAACTGCATATTCGGGAGCAACGCCGATATTCTGAGCGACTGTACCGAAGATACCGCCTATACGTCCCTGCTTTGAGGCTTTCAGCACCTGCTTTACACTGCCTGCAAAGCCTTCCATGTTGTTTTCAAGATCGGTGAGTATCTTGCGTCGCTGCTGCTTGTCTTTCAGGTCATAGAGCACCTTTTCAAAGTCGCTTTTAGCCTGTTCAAAGCCATCCTTGCGTGACTTGTAAAGTCTCTCCAGACCGCTGAGTTTATTTTTCAGTTCCTCGGCAAGTTCTGTATTCTTCCTGAGTTCTTCCTGACTTTGCTGAGTTTTCTCCTCATAGTCAGCCAGAGTTTTTTCAACGTCGCTGCTGCTTTCACGAAGCTGATCCAGACGCTGATTCTGCTCATCTATGAGCTTTCTTGACGATTCGCAGGCGAATTTATACTCGCTCTGCTTTATATAAAGAGAATTTATCTCGCTGCCTGCTTTATCAACGGAATCACCCAGCTGTGAGCTTTCTGCTTCGGCTGCTGCAAATTCCTTTTCAGTCTCGGCTATTTCAGCTTCAACAGCCTTTTTCTGCTCTTTCAGCGCTTCAAGTTTATCGGCAGCGGTTGTCTTATCCTTTTCCAGACGCTTTTTAGTTCCCTCGGAATTCTCGATACTTTTCTTTGCTGTCTCTATAGCGTCGGTGCAGTGCTTGATATCGTTCTCGAAAACGGCAATTTCCGATTTCATATCAGAAGCGGTCTGCTCCTCCTCCAGCATTTTCTTTCTCAGTTCATCCTGCCTTATGGTGCTTTCCTGCATCTTGCGGATGGCATCCTGTATCTTGTCTTCCTCGTGCTGAATGTCATTTTCCACATTCTCATACTCGTTCTTGCTGAGAAGTATCTTTTCGTCCAGCTTTTCCAGCTTTTCCTTCAGGTCATCCAGACGGCTTACCCATACGGATATCTCCAGTTTTTTCCTCTCCTCGGCAAGGCGGATGAACTTCTCAGCCTTTTCAGCCTGATGCTTCAGAGGTCCCACACGGCCTTCCAGCTCTGAGAGGATGTCTGTCAGCCTGAGGAGATTTTCCTGAGCGGCTGTGAGTTTTCGCTCGGCTTCCAGCTTTTTGTAGCGG
>JAFOMV010000159.1 GCA_017418765.1 Ruminococcus sp.
AAATAAAATGATGGGTTAGTCGTCTTATTTTATGTAGGCATCAGCATTTCATGCAGAGGAGAAAACAAAGGAAGGGGGAGAAAACCGCTATATGTGTGTAGCCATTACACAAGTCGAATGGTTATTTTTGCAGTGAACGGCGCCCTCGCCGTTCCGTTTTGCAGTATTTTACGTAACGTGTGTAACGCTGGGGGCGACGTTCCCTCCGGATTATCAAAAGCTTATGTATTTCTGAAATATGCGGGCGAGCGGAACTCGCCCCTACATAAGACACCGAAAGATAGCCGATTTGTAGGGGCGCTTTCCGAGCGCCCTCGGAATACCGCTATATGTTTGTGGTGGGTGCCGTTCTGTGTAGATATGCTCTTGACAATGCATATCACTTTGATATATAATTAGTGTGTACAGCGGCGGAAAGGATGTTAGCAGTCCCTTTTGCCTGTAGTCTGTACTTTTACTGCTCTCTCCCGTGAGTCACCGCCGATGGGAGCAAAATTATGAAGTTTACTAAAATGCATGGCATCGGTAACGACTATATATATGTGAACTGCTTTGAGGAAAAAGTCAGCGAGCCCGAAAAGGTCTCCGTTGTTCTCAGCGATGTCCGCAAAGGTATCGGCTCAGACGGACTTGTCCTCATTATGCCATCCGATAAAGCTGACTTCCGTATGCGTATTTTCAACGCTGACGGCTCGGAAGCTATGATGTGCGGAAATGCCACACGCTGTATCGGAAAATACGTTTACGAAAAAGGTCTTACCGAGAAAAAAGACATTACTCTTGAAACAAATTCGGGTATCAAGTATCTGCACCTCACCGCTGTAAACGGTGTAATTGAGGCGGTTACAGTGGATATGGGAAAAGCCGTTCTCGTTCCGAAAGATATACCCGTAAACAGCGATCTCGACAGATTCATCTCTCAGCCCGTAGAGGCTGACGGACGCACATGGAACGTTACCTGCGTATCTATGGGGAATCCTCACGCTGTCATTTTCGTCGATGATACCGACAGCCTTGACCTTGAAAAGACCGGGCCGAAGTTCGAGAACCATCAGCTTTTCCCGAACAGGATAAATACTGAGTTCATCCAGGTCATCGACAGCCGCACCCTTAAAATGAGAGTGTGGGAGCGTGGAAGCGGAGAAACTCATGCCTGCGGTACAGGCGCTTGTGCAAGTGCAGTTGCCGCTGTGCTGAACGGTATCTGCCCCCGTGATGAGGAGATACTCATTCACCTCCGTGGAGGCGACCTGACTATCACTTACAAGTCAGATGAGACCGTTATCATGAAAGGCCCTGCCGAATTTATATGTGACGGTGAGGTCAAAGATGAATATATCGAAAAAGCAAAGGAGAATGTCGTATGCCGCAGTTAAATGAAAATTTTCTCAAACTGGAGAAAAACTACCTTTTTATAAATATCGCAAAGAAGATAAAAGCTTTCAAGGAGGTCAATCCTTCCGCTGATATCATACGTATGGGTATCGGAGATGTTACCCTGCCTATCGCTCCTGTTGTCATCGAAGCCATGAAGAAAGGCTGCGACGAAATGGGCGTCAAGGAGACTTTCAAGGGTTATGAGGACAGCGGTGCAGGCTATGATTTCCTGAGAGAAGCTGTTTCACACTATTATAAAAGCTTCGGTGCGGACGTTCCTGCATCGGAGATACGCATAAATGACGGCGCTAAGTCGGACTGCGGTAATATCGTGGATATCTTCGGGGATGACAACACTATCCTTGTAACCGACCCTGCATATCCCGTTTATGTGGATTCAAACCTTATGAGCGGCAGAAAGATAATCTACGCTGATTCCAACGAGGAAAACGGCTTTGCGGCTATGCCCGACCAAAACGTACACGCTGATATCATCTACCTCTGCTCGCCGAACAATCCGACAGGCTCGGTATATACACGTTCACAGCTTAAAGATTGGATAGACTACGCAAAGAAGAATGACGCTGTTATCATCTATGATTCGGCTTATGAAGCTTTCATCACCGACCCCGATGTTCCGAGAAGCATATACTGCATAGAGGGCGCCAAGGAAGTTGCGATTGAGATGTGCTCACTGTCGAAAACAGCAGGCTTCACAGGCATGAGATGCGGATATACCGTTGTTCCCGAGACACTGAAGTTCAAAGCAAGCGACGGTACCGAAGTAAGCGTTGCTCAGCTCTGGGGACGCAGACAGGGAAGCAAATTCAACGGCGTTTCCTATCCTGTACAGTGTGCGGCTGCGGCTGTGTTCACTGATGAGGGACTGAAACAGATACACGAGAATATCGCCTACTATCAGGAAAACGCACGTATTATTGCCGACACTATGACAAAGCTGGGTGTGAAGTTCACAGGCGGTGTAAATTCACCTTATATCTGGTTCAAGTGCCCGAACGGCATGAAAAGCTGGGATTTCTTCGACCTTATGCTTGAAAAGATAGCTGTTGTGGGAACTCCCGGTGCAGGCTTCGGAAAAAACGGCGAAGGCTGGTTCAGACTGACTTCTTTCGGTGACAGACAGCGCACCATTGAAGCTATGGAAAGATTTGAAAAGCTTATCAATGAAATAAAATAACAGGCTCTACGCCAAAAATAAAGCACAGCAGCTCAAGTGTGACCGAAGCTGCTGTGCTTTAACATATAGGAAAGGGGAAGAGGAATTATTCCTCAGAAACGGATCTGCTATTTTTTAATCTGGACTTCTGTCCAAAATTGAGTGACATGGTAAGTATCTTGTCTGACTTGAAAAGTCTGAGTGCAAAGAACATACATATTGCAAATACTATAATCTGATACAGAAGACCTCCGAAGAAAACTCCCGTATTTCCGAACATGAGATTGCTCATAGATGTGAATGTATGTGTAAACGGTATAGCGTATACTATCAGCTTTGCGGCAGTGGGAAGTGCATTTACATCTGCGAATATCGATATTGCGTAAGGCACCATTACCATGAGCATTATAGGCAGAAAAAGTGTCTGTGATGCCTTTGCGTCATTTGCAAGTGAGCCAAGTATGATGGATATGGAAAGGCATATCATTATGGTAAAGAAGAACTGTAAACCTACCAGCAGATAATCACCTGCGGTAAGATTAAGTCCCAGACGCTCAAAAGCATCACCTGTGGAAAGCATCTGTTTCGCTGTATCTATAGTCTCTGAATCCATACTTGATGCGGCATCCTTCATGAAAACGGTAAATCCTATCATCATGACACCTGCATTTATGAGAGCCACTACAGCGGCTGCAAGCATTTTTGCGCTTATGACAGACATTCTTGAAACAGGTGCGGAAAGCAGAGTTTCAAGGGTCTTATCTATCTTCTCGCTGGATATTGACGAAATGAGTGACTGCGAAGTCATCATCACAAGGATAAGCAAAGCAATGGGCAGTGCCATATTTTGCAGTGATACCTTGGCTGTTATAGCGCCAATAGATATCGGAGCACATTTTTTATCTACAACAGTATTCTCTGTTAATTCTATAGGAGAATTGAGTCTTTCAAGTTCATCTTCGCCGAGGCCATTCTGCTCAGCTATGATATTCTTAACACAGCTTTCAATAAGTGCAACTGCGCCTGTATTGCCCGTAGAAAGATTTGCCATAGTAGCTGCGGACTCCATTTTCGATACCGTCATAAGCTTTGGCTTTTCGCCCTTTTCAAGGCTTTCCGTAAAGCCCTCAGGGATGACAACAAGGTTCTTTATCTTATTATCCGAAAGTATCTTCGCATAATCATCGCCCTCGAAAGACAGCTCCTTGACTGTAGCCTCAGTATTTTTCAGTGCGGATATGAGCTGTTTTGAAAGTTCCGTATCATCGATATCACTTATATTGATAGTCGGATGTGAAACATCCTCCACTACATCATTTATGGCTGTGGTCATAAGGTTGCCCATTATCATGAATATCATCAGCATGATACCGAGAGTTGCTATCATCTGAACATTTATCAGCTCTTTCAGTTCCTTCTTCAAAAGGTTAATGAACTTCATTATCATTCACCACCCTTTCAAAAACTTCTTCAAGATTTGCCGCATTATAGCGTTCTTTCAGCTCATCGGAGCGGCCTGTCACCATAAGATGGCCCTTGGAGATTATGCCTACACGGTCTGAGACGAATTCTATCTCAAGCATATTATGTGATGAAAGAAGGAATGATATGCCTTCTTCCTTTGCAAGTCTTTTTATGGTCTTGCGTATCTCAATGGCATTGAGGACATCAAGTCCGCTGGTAGGTTCATCGAGGATAGCAAGCTTCGGCTTTGTCATTACAGCACGTGCGAGAAGAAGCTTTCTCGTCATGCCTCGGCTGTAGCTTCCTATCTTGTCATTGAGCCTGTCGCCGAGACCGCATATCGCCTTTGCTCTTTCTACACAGGCGTTTATCTTGTCAAGGTCAGTATCAAAAAGTCCTGCCATGAATTGCAGATACTTTATACCTGTCATGTTTTTATATGCTCCTGCTTCATCGGGAAGGT
>JAFOMV010000160.1 GCA_017418765.1 Ruminococcus sp.
CACGTCGCCTTATCAAGGTAACTGCTGAGGACATTCAGGAGTCTGCCGAGATATTCGAGATGCTTCTCGGTGACGACCTTCAGGGACGTAAGGACTACATCTCTCAGTACGGTGCCGACTACCTTGAACTTGCTGATATAAGCTGATGTTGATAATCAGATATTAATGATATAGTCATATTCAGATCACAGGAGGACATAATGCCAAGAAAAAAAGAAACTCCAAAGAAAAAGCCTGCCTTCAAGCATGAGGCATACATCGAAGGTTCAGGCAGTGTTGTCAGCGAAAAGATAGCTGATACCCTTAAAAAGAATTATATGCCCTACGCCATGAGCGTTATTATATCAAGAGCACTCCCCGAAATAGACGGCTTCAAACCTTCTCACAGAAAACTGCTCTACATGATGTACAAAAGGGGACTGCTCTCTCCCGATAAGGAGCGTTCAAAGTCCGCAAACGTTGTGGGTGAGACCATGAAGCTCAACCCTCACGGCGATCAGGCTATATACGAAACTCTCGTCCGTATGACAAGGGGAAACGAGGCTCTGCTTCACCCATATATCGACTCAAAGGGAAACTTCGGAAAGCAGTATTCCAGCAAAATGCACTTTGCCGCTCCACGATACACCGAGGTCAAGCTCGAAAAGATATGCAACGAGCTATTCCGTGATATCGACAAGGAGACAGTGGATTTCGTCCCAAACTATGATAACACCATGCAGGAGCCGACTCTGCTCCCTGCCAGCTTCCCCACAGTGCTTGTAAACTCCAACACAGGTATTGCCGTATCGATGGCAAGCAATGTTTGCCCTTTCAATCTTGAAGAAGTGTGCGAGACTACCATCGCCCTTATGAAGGACCCCAACCATGACATACTCAGCACTCTCAAAGGCCCCGATTTTCCGGGCGGAGGCTTCATGCTCTATGATGAAGCCGAGCTGAACAAGATCTACGAAACAGGAAGGGGAAGCATCAAAGTACGCTCCAAGTACAGCTATGACAAGTCAGCAAACTGCCTTGAAATTACCGAAATACCGTACACAACGACGGTTGAAGCTATCATTGACAAAATAATCGAGCTTGTAAAGGCAGGAAAGATACGTGAGGTTTCATACATCCGTGACGAGACCGATATCGACGGTCTGAAAATAGCCATAGACCTGAAAAGAGGCACTGATCCCGATAAACTCATGCAGAAGCTCTACAGGCTCACTCCGCTTCAGGACAGCTACCCCTGCAACTTCAATATCCTTATCGCAGGTACACCTAAGGTTATGGGAGTACGTGAGATACTTACCGAATGGACAGCTTTCCGTGAAGAATGTATACAGCGCAGGACGTACCATGACCTTACAAAGAAAAAGGAAAAGCTCCATCTCCTTGAGGCGCTTTCAAAAATACTCCTTGACATCGACAAGGCCATACGAATAATCCGTGAGACAGAAAATGAAGCTGATGTTGTACCGAACCTGATGATAGGCTTCGGTATCGACGAGATACAGGCTGAATTCGTTGCGGAAATAAAACTGAGAAACATCAACAAGCAGTACATCCTCCGCAGAGTTGAGGAAGTTGACCAGCTGAAAAAGGATATCGAAGAAATGGAAGATATCCTCAAAGATAAGAAAAAAATACGCAGAATAATCATAGGCGAGCTTCGTGATGTTATCAAAAACTACGCAAAGCCCAGAAAGACCATGTTCTACTATCAGTCTGATATTGAGGATGAGGAAGTTGTGGATGATACTCCCAATTATCCTGTACATCTCTTTGTATCTGCAAGCGGATATTTCAAGAAGATAACTCCGCAGTCGCTGAGAATGAGCGGAGAGCAGAAGCTGAAAGAGGGCGACTATATCAGTCAGAGTTTTGAGGCAACAAACAAGACCGAACTCATTTTCTTCTCGGATAAGGCTCAGGCATACAAATCAAAGGCAAGCGCATTTGACGATACCAAGGCAAGCGTTATGGGCGATTATGTTCCTGCCAAGCTCAGCTTTGATGAGAATGAGAACCTCGTCACTATGCTCCCTACCACCGATTACAGCGGATATATCGTTTTCTTCTTCGAGAACGGCAAAGCTGCAAAGGTGCCTGTAAAGTCCTATGAGACCAAGACCAACCGCAAGAAGCTGGCAAAGGCTTACTCGGAAAAATCACCGCTTGTTGCTGCATTATTCGTAGGGGAGGACTGCGATATCCTTCTCAGAAGCTCCAGCGGTCATGCGCTTGTATTCAATACAGGAATGATACTTCCTAAGTCCACAAGGGATTCTCAGGGCGTACAGGTCATGACATTACGCAAAAAAGCATTCCTCGCTTCAGCATCAATGATCACCGATGAAGAACGTGAAGCACTTGAAAAATACCGTTCAAAAGCAGTACCGGCCGCAGGAAAACCTGCAAAGGATCTGGGCGATACTAATCAGCTTACATTTGAATAATTAACTATTTATTAAAAAAACTGTGCCCCGAAGCATTTCATTTGTCCTGCTTCGGGGCATTTCTTCTAAACCGAACATTCATAAACCAAAGTCATTTTCATCATCTTTGTTATATGATGATAACAACTATTTAGATGATTATCAAAATACCTCTTGACAAACCGATCAAGTCATGGTATATTATATTTAGACGAACGTCTAAATACATGAAAGGCGGTGCTCCATGAAAGACGTATGGAATGCTATGGCGGACCCTACAAGGCGAGCGATACTGTCAATGCTCCAAAAACGTGATATGACAGCAGGTGATATCAGTGAACAGTTCGATACTTCCGGTGCAACTATCTCACATCATCTGAAAATACTGCGTGAAGCAGGTCTCATCGTATCAGAAAAAGAAAAACAAACCATCACATACAGCCTGAACACCACAGTGTTTCAGGAATTCATTAAAGAAATTGCCGATATATTCGGTCAGAAAGGATGAATAATATGAAAAATACATTTAACAGAATAGCCGCTATAGTAACAGCAATAACGGTCATTGATCTTGCGGCAACCATTATCTTCTTATTAAGGCTTCCCGATAATGTACCTGTTCACTTCAATTTTGATCTGGTATGCGACAAGATAGGCTCAAAATGGAACGGCATTATCCCTTCGATAATCATGCTGCTTATAGTTCCGATATTCATTATAACTGAAAGAAACGGCAAAAACATTGAAAATAACCGCAAGCCGTTTTCCATAACTCTTATCCTGATCACTTTTTTAATGGTCGGTGTAAACTGGTTTATGCTTGCCTTAATGGGCAGCGGAGCTGCAATAGGGGATAAAATGTCAATAGGTTTTCAGTGGGCTATTATGCTTCTGGTAGGCTTCGTGCTGGTAACGCTCGGCAATTATATGCCTACGGTACGTCAGAATAAAACACTTGGAATAAAACTTCCCTGGACTCTGAAAAACGAAAAATGCTGGAATCTCACTCACAGATTCGCAGGAAAGCTTTACGTTATCGGCGGTCTTATAACCATCGCAATGGCAATGGCAATGAAGATATGGAAATTCGATAGTTCAGTATTTTTCATAGTATATATTGCTGTTATTATGCCTATTTTGATCGTTATCCCATTCGCATATGCATATATGCACCGCAATGACTGATCTTGTTTCTGATATATGAGTAGAACCCCTGATAAGGCGTTTTACACATTTGGTGTGAAATGTCCTGTCAGGGGCTTCTTATTAATATTAGCTTCTGCTGTTATTGGTCATATAAGCTTTCTTTCGTCGCAGTATTCACATTCGAGAAGTGTTTCATCGCCGCTTGAACGGAAGCTCTTTGGAAGGTATTCTTCATGATTGGTGATACAGTTAGGATTGCAGCACTTTACTCCGTTATACAGCTTTCCTTTAAGAGTCTCAGACGGTTTCTTTTCGCTGAGGATGGTCATGATAAGGGCCATTCTTACATACATTCCGTATTTTGCCTGTGTGAAGTACAGCGCTCTCTTATCGTCATCAACTTCGACTGTTATCTCGTCTACTCTTGGCAGAGGATGCATAACTATCATATCCTGTTTAGCACCCATCATTTTATGCTTATCAAGCACATAAGTATTCTTCTGTGCAAGGTATTCTTCTTCGCTTGCAAAGCGCTCCTGCTGTATTCTTGTCATATACAGAACATCAAGTCTGCCGATGACTTCCTCGATGGTGTTTGCCTCCTCATAGGTGCTGCCGTTAGCTTTTATGATATCCTTTATGTATGCAGGCATACCTAATTCGGGAGTGGATATGAATATGAATTTATTGCCGCTGAACTGACTGAGAGCTTTACAGAGCGAGTGAACAGTTCTTCCGTTTAAAAGATCTCCGCACATACCTATAGTCAGACCTGTAAGAGTTTTCTTCTCAATTTTCAGAGTAAGCAGATCGGTAAGAGTCTGTGTCGGATGGAGGTGTCCGCCGTCACCTGCGTTTATAACAGAGCAGTCTGCTGTAAGTGAAGCAGCCTTAGCAGCGCCTGCGACAGGGTGTCTGATAACCAGAACATCTGCATAGTTGCTTACTATCTTTGTAGTATCTTTGATAGTCTCGCCCTTTGATACTGAAGAATTGGCAGGATTATCGAAACCGATTATCTGTCCGCCGAGCCTTATCATAGCTGTCTGGAACGACATCTGTGTACGTGTAGATGGCTCATAGAAAAGAGTAGCCATTATCTTTCCGTCACATACATGAGCGTAATCCGCAGGGTTGGAATAGATCTTTTCTCCCAGCTCTACAACTTTAGTCCACCATGAGACAGGGTAATCACTGAGATCGATAAGATGCTGATATTCTGAATACATATTTTTTCCTCCGTTAAAGAATTTTACTTCCATTTATTATAAGCTCAAACTGCACACCAAGAAACTGTGCAGCTTTCTTGCAAAGCAGCATACGGTCAAGGAATATCTCGAAATATTCGAGTACAGAAGATATCTCGGTATCTATCTGCAATTCAAGTATTATCGAAGATTTATCATCGCTGAACGATACCGAAGATTTTTCAACTGCATAGTTTACACGGTCATGTATATCGAATGTAAGCAGATCGGTATTACGTACACGGCTTCTTCTTACATCACACTTATCAGCTATCATAAGAGCTGCTGATATAGCGTCAAGAGGCTGCCCCGTGCCCTCATCGTGGTTGCCGATAGCGGTGATTATAGAGCATATCTCAGAGGCAGGCATACTCAGATTATCGAGAAGTCTGAAAGCCATTACAGCGCCGCTCTGAGCGTGATCGACACGGTTTATCACATTGCCGATATCGTGCATCATAGATGCTATTTTAGCCAGCTCGATAGTTCTGCCGTCATATCCGAGAGTTTCGAGGATAAAGCTTGAAACATGAGCGACTCTTTCTACGTGCGGAAAAGAATGTTCCGTATATCCCAGAGCTTCAAGAGCCTTGTCAGCTCTCCTGATATATTCCATAATATCGGGATTCTGCTTTATGTACTGATAGGTAACGATACTTGCCATTTACTGTCATCACACCATTTCTGTTGTATATTTTCCATCATTTTCAAAGTAGACCTTGTACCATACAAGGAATATGAATACTGTCCATATCTTTCGGCTGTTGTCAGCCTTGCCTGCACGGTGATCGTCAAGAAGCCTCAGCAGGGGAGCGGTATTGAAGAACTGCTTAGAACTTTCGCTGGTGAAGTAACTCTTTACTATATTATAGTATTTATCCTCCTTGAGCCATACCCTGATAGGAACAGGGAAGCCCAGCTTTTTCTTTGCGGCTGTCTTTGCAGTTTGCTCAGGAGTGTCCTTTTTTGCAGCCAGACGCATTGCATATTTGGTTATATACTTTGTCTCGTCTGTACCTTTATCATGTGTAACACGATATTTTGCAGGTATCTTTTCTGCCAGCGCCATAACTTCCTTATCTAAAAACGGTACACGCAGTTCAAGGGAATTGGCCATGCTCATCTTGTCTGCCTTCAGGAGGATGTCTCCTGCCATCCAGAGATGGAGGTCAAGATACTGCATTTTGGTAACATCGTCATTACCCTTGACACGGTTGAAGAAAGGCTTGGTAATAGCTGTAGGATCCGGAGCTGTGGTTTTTATCTTCAGCAGTTCCTTTCGCTCAGCAGGCTTGAACATATAAGCGTTGCCGATAAATCTTTCCTCTACATCCTTGCCTTTGCGGACGAAGAAGTTCACACCACGCTTTGCAGGGAGTTTCTCGGCAATATGACCGATGCCTCTTTTTATCGCTCTTGGAAGCCTGTCGTAAACAGTGCCGTTTGGATCGCTGTATACGTTGTAGCCGCCGAATATCTCATCAGCACCTTCACCCGAAAGAACAACTTTCAGTTTTTCCGAAGCAATATTGCACACGAAATACAGAGCGACAGCGGAAGGGTCTGCAAGTGGTTCATCCATGTGATACTGTATCATTGAAATGCTGTTCCAGTATTCCTCAGGAGAAATGACCTTGCTGGTATTCTCTTTGCCGATAGCCTTTGAGAAATTCTTTGCCCAGCCGATCTCATTGTATTTCTCATCCTTGCCGAAGCCGACAGTGAATGTCTTGTCAACGTCTGCAACTGCGGCAACGTAGCTTGAATCAACTCCGCTCGAAAGGAATGAACCTACCTCAACATCGGCTATTTTATGAGCTTCTACGGAGTTGTGGAAGGTGTCGGAGATAAGATTTACCCATTCATCAAGCTGAGGGCCGTTATCTGCGCTGAAGTTCACATCCCAGTAGCGCTTCATCTCGAATTTGCCGTCTGAGTAAGTGAAGAAGTGGGCAGGCGGGAGCTTGTATACATTTTTAAAGAAAGTCTCGTAAGTAGGGGAGTACTGGAAGGTGAGATAGTTCTCCAGAACAGCTGTGTTCAGCTCTTTCTTGAAATCAGGATGTGAAAGGAAGCTTTTTATCTCCGAACCGAACATGAATGTATTCCCCATACGTGCGTAGTACATTGGCTTTATGCCAAAGAAATCACGGGCACCAAAAAGCTCTTTCTTGTTCTTGTCCCAGATCACGAATGAGAACATACCTCTGAGTTTATTGAGAAGATCGGAGCCGTATTCTTCATAGCCGTGAATAAGCACCTCCGTATCGGTATTGGTCCTGAATGTATGACCCGCATCAACAAGGTCTTTGCGGATATCCATATAATTATATATCTCGCCGTTAAAAACGATGACAAGTGAACTGTCCTCATTATAGATAGGCTGGTCACCGGATGAACTAACATCTATGATACTGAGGCGGCGATGTCCGAGAGCGATGTCCTCGTCCACATATTTTCCCTCAGCGTCAGGACCTCTGTGTCTTATCCTGTCCATCATATCACCGATGATCTTATCGGCGTTATCAGCGTTATTGGTAATACAAACTATTCCGCACATTAAAATCTTCCCTTCGATCAATAATTTTTCTGCCTGAATTATTATACTACATTTTAAAGGGATTTGCAACCAAAACAATAGTTAATATTATAAAAAAATGATATAAAGATATATTTTTACTCTTTGTCATCTGATTTAACTTTAGAAAGGGGATTGCTTTCTATTGCATTGCGGACGCTGTCATTACTGAGATGAGTGTATATCTCTGTAGTAGCGACACTTGCGTGTCCGAGCAGTTCTTTCAGCGTAAGAACGTCGGCATCTCCGTACTGATACATAAGTGTTGCGGCTGTATGACGCAGCTTGTGAGTTGTAATGCCTTTGCCGTCAAGACCTGCGGCTGTTAGCGTATTTTCCACTATCTGCTGTACACGGCGCTTAGATATACGCTTATTCTGATTGCTTATAAACAGCGCAGGCTCAGCTTTTGCTTTCTGATTATCCCGTCTGATGATAAGGTACTTGCTCAGTGCGTCAACACAGGCTTCATTGAGATAGATCATTCGTTCTTTGCTGCCTTTACCCAGAACTTTCATTCGGTTCTCATAGAAATCGATATCGCTGATATTGATTCCCACAAGCTCGCTCAGACGAATGCCGCAGTTCAGAAACAGCGTAATTATACAGTAATCACGCTTGGAATCGGCATTATCCGAAGCCTGCAGCAAACGCAAACTTTCATTGAGCGAAAGAAACTTTGGCAGCGACTTTTTAGGCGCAGGCACATCAAGATCTTTAGTGGGATCTTTTTCGATTATGTGTGCGGCTTTTTCCAGATATTTGAAGAAACTCCTCAATGACGATATTTTACGGTAGCGGGCTTTGTCGTTATTGTGACGCTCATCAGATACATAGAAAATAAAATTGTAAATATCGGATACAGTGATCTTTCGCAGATCATCCGCCGGAAAATCTGATATGTCAATATTTTCTGGTATGTCATCAATATTATGGCTGTTCATATAGATGAATCTTAGAAAAAGCCTTATGTCCTCATAATAGCCTTGAATCGTACGCTCAGACAAAAGCTGTACCAGCTTGATATGTACCAGATATTCATTGAGAAATTCCGGATTATCGGGAGTGTTATAATTATTCATATAAGACCGTCCTTTACAAGTGATTCAAGAATTTTGGATTCACGTTCGATCATGTGTTCATCGTAACCTGAGTGGCAGTG
>JAFOMV010000161.1 GCA_017418765.1 Ruminococcus sp.
AAGGGCGACAGCCCGTCGGCGGATTTTTGCCTTGTCACCGACAAAATTATGCCTGATAATCCGTACATTCACCCTATCTGGACAGGTTCTAATGGTCTGCCAACCAAACTAAAATAACAGAGGAGGTAATAATTTAGATCTGACAATTCTGAAATACAGCGACGAGGTTTGATGATATGATTATAAGCCTTCTCTCGCAGAATTGCGTTACGAATGCGATGAAGACTTTGCTGAATTATGGAAAAAATTCAAACCAATATGTCCGTGTCCCGATACATGGACCGAAAACGTTCTTGTTACATACATAAAAAACAATGATCCTGATAACTGTGAAGTTATCATGCAGGACAAAGGCTGTGTCAACGCTGAGGATATGGCAGATGTAAAAGAATTCCGGAATCATATAATAAGCATGGCCGATTGAGCAATGATATTCACTTCTCCATACTCCAAATATAGCGAAAGCCCATGAAAATGATCGTGGGCTTTCTCGGCTTGCTGTATCAGTCTTACCATTATTGATAATACTTCTATATGAGCGCAGAACTCAAACTCCCTTCCTAAAACTTTCAGTTTTAAATTTTAGCCTGATATGGCGCACCAAGTAAACTTACAATTTTTTATATTGTATGGTGTGCGCCATATCAGGCTAAAATTTGGACCAAAAGTCTTTGGAAAAGGGGTTCGGGGAAAGAACCTTTCCTCAGAAAGGTTTTCCCCGATAAATTCGTATAAAGTTTCTATAAGA
The DNA here is from genome assembly GCA_017418765.1 of Ruminococcus sp. The sequence goes on from JAFOMV010000161.1 coordinate 749, forward strand.
GTACAGCGGTTAAGCGTACCGCTTTTTAATTATTCTTCAGGAAGCTTGTCGATGAGTTTGAGCATGAGCTTCTGGATAGCGAGGGCGTCGTTGTTTGTGACACCGTCGTTCTTTCCTGTTACATCGGCATTCTTCTGGCCTTCCTCTGTAAGCTTATACTTTGAAGGATTAGAAAGTGACTGCATGATAAGAACTGCATCTGAGAGATCAACGTTTCCGTTGCAGTTTGCATCGCCGTAAAGTACAGCAGAAGTTTCCTTAACTGTGATAGTGTAAACGTCGATATTCTTGTCCTTGTCGTGAGTTTCCTTGATATTTGCCTCGGGAATAGCCTCGACAGTATGATCTTCAACGTCGGTCAGGATCTTGAATGAATCAAGGTAGCTTGAATCGCCTTCCTTTGTTCCCTTTGTAAGGATAACAGTATTTCCCTTGCTTGTATCAAGTGTCTTGATAGGACCGGTGAAAATCTGCTGTCCTGCGGAATTTGTTGTAGTGATGTGGTGGTTGTATTCGATAACAACGCCCTTTGCAGGCTCGCCCTTTTCGTTAACTACCTCAAGTTTGATATAGTCAGACTCAGGTGTAACATTAGTTGAATCAGCAACGACTTCAACTGTGAAGGTATTATTGCCGAGATTATAGTCGTTTGCGCCGATGCGGATTTCATAAGTACCTTCCTTAGTGATATCAAAGTCAGAGTCATCAACTATATAGCCGCCGAAAACGCCTGTTGGATCAGAACTGAGAAGAACTAATTTATCAGCGCCGACATTCTGTTCTACACCGCCAATATCTACACTGATGCCTGTAAGGTCAAGCTTTTTGTCAACACCCTTGACATAAGTAAGCTTATCAGGATTTTTCATGATATTGACAGGTGTTCCTATTATGTCGTTAATAGTTGTAACTACGGGAGCGATCGTTGTTTCCGGAGCAGTTGTGGTAGTTGTAGCTGCGGATGTTGTTGCAGAAGTAGTAGTTGTTGCAGCAGATGTAGTAGTTACAGGCAGTTCTTCGCCTTCCTTGACCCAGATAGGAGTGAGAGCGATACCTAATCCTGGAAAAGCGCCCTCGATAAGGAAGTCATCGCCCTGTTTGTAGATCTGGTCTTCATATGACCAGCCGACAAAAGTATAGCCTTCACGTGTACCGCTGAACTCAGGTACCTTAATAGTGTCGCCTGTTTTTCCCTCTACTTTGATGTTAGCGATTCCCGAAACATCCGAGCGGAAAACAACTTTATAAGTTACAGGAACCCATACAGCGACCATTGTAACATTTTCGTCCGGCATAGTGAAAGATGAAAGGAAAGCGTAGTCCTTATCGTCGTATAAGCAATGCCAGTGATCGATCTTATAACCTTTACGTGCGAATCTTGAACCATCGGCAATATCCTTTGGCTGTGATTCGATAACATCGAATTCAGCAGAATTTGCGCCGATTATATTATCGTAGTCGCCTGCTTCATATCTCAGAGTAAGACGGTTGTGCCAGATAGGTGTAAGAGTGAAATCGTGCTCAGGCATAATGAGGATCTGTTCCTGAAGGAAATCATGTTCACCGTCAGTCCAGCCTGTTGATTTCTTGAATTCGTTCTGATAGCTCATGAAGCTTGGCTTTACGAATTCATTGGGGTGAGCAACGATATCTTTGAGATCCTTTGATGTATCGATAACACCGTTACCGTCGCCGAAGTCAACCTCATAAACACCTCTGTAGATAGTCTTGTCCTTGTAAACAGAGAATACAGGCTCAAGAATGATATCCGAATCTGAAGTACGAATGATGGCGCCTGCTTCGTGACCGTAGATACCGTCAGCAGTCCAGCCCTGGAAAACGAAACCTTCCTTTTCAAGAGCAGCATTAGGAAGTTTTACCGAATCGAAAGTTTTAGCTTCGATATCGTTGATCTCAGGGATATTTCCGTCGTCGTCCTCAGCGATAGATATAGCAGGATCGGAATACTCGAAGTGGATAGTTACCTTTTCAACGCTGTCGGCAGCGAAGACGGGGAAAACATTGAGTGTGCAGGCTGCCATAACAGCAGATGCCGCCACAGAAGCCATTCTGTTAAATAGTGTATGCATAAATACCCTCCCATCCGACAATTAAGTCGGCCCGGCTCTGTAAAGCTCTGATTCGCCATAGTGGATCATTTATGTATGTTTTTATGTCATTTATGGCTTATCATAAAGCGTGAGAGCCTATTTGAATGAATTTGAATTTGAATCGTAAGCAAAACCTACAGAGGCAAGTTTTTCCTCGATCTGTTCTTTCGGAACACAGAGACTGCTGCACAGCTCATCAAGGCTGTCGTATTCATCTCTGAGCAGCGTGTTCAGATAGCTGAAAAGAATTATAGGATCATTTGGCAAACTCATAATTACTCCTTTCGTCAGACAGATGCCGGCATACTACCGAAGCAGTGCAGAACAACGGTGATATACCATATACGGCATAAGTGATACTTACTAAATTTACTATACAATATGAATGAGAGTTTGTCAATAAAAATCGAAGAATCCAAAATACGAACTTTTTGTAAATTTGTATTATCAGATTATGCAAAAGCATTTTCGGACGATTATTATTGACACAGGAGGGGATTCAAAAACAGTAAACATATCAACAATGTAGGCTTAATACTATAGCACATTTTCAGCGAAAAAACGCAATTGTTACCTTTGGTTAGCCTAAATTTGTTAGTGTCATAAAACGATGTTGGAAAAATGTGTACAAATTCGACAAAAAATAAAAGGCGAATTAGGTTAAATTAGAAATAGAAATTTGCGGCCATATATGTTATAATACATAAAGATATGTGAGAAGTAATATGGTTTCTGCGATTAACTTTGTTACAATTTTCACAGTTTTATTAAGGAGGTTCATTTAATGAATTCAGCTAAATCAACTGTTCCCTTCAAGGGTACTCCTGAACAGGAGAAAGAGCTTCTCAAGGTCATAGAGGAAAAGAAGAGCGATAAGGGCGCTCTCATGCCTATCCTTCAGAAGGCTCAGGAAATCTACGGCTACCTTCCTATCGAGGTTCAGGCTATTATTTCCGATAACACAGGTATCCCGCTCGAAAAGATCTATGGAGTAGTTACCTTCTACGCTCAGTTCTCTCTCTATCCAAAGGGTGAGTATACCATTTCAGTCTGTCTCGGTACAGCCTGCTATGTTAAGGGCTCAGGCGATATCTACAATAAGCTTCAGGAAAAGCTCGGCATCGGCGGCGGCGAATGCACTCCCGATGGTAAGTTCTCACTGGATGCTTGCCGCTGCATCGGTGCTTGCGGTCTCGCTCCCGTTCTTACTGTAAATGAAGATGTTTACGGACGTCTTACAGTTGACGATGTAGATAAGATCATCGCTAAATACGCTTAATTTTACATACTACCATTTAGGAGGTTAACTTATGAAGACTCTTGAAGAACTCAAGGTTGTCAGAGACAGCATGGAGGGTGAAGTCGCTCTCAGAACCCATGGCAATGCTTCTTCAAAATATGAAAGACACGTTCTCGTTTGCGGCGGTACAGGATGTACCTCCTCAGGTTCCCCGAAGATCATAGAGAAGCTTGAGGAAGAGCTTGCTGCAAAGGGACTCAAGGATAAGGTACAGATCGTTAAGACTGGTTGTTTCGGTCTCTGTGAAAGAGGTCCTATCATGATCGTTTATCCTGAGGGTTCATTCTACTCACGTGTAAACGTTGATGAGATCCCACGTATAGTTGAAGAACATCTCGTTGGCGGCAACCCTGTTAAGGAATTCCTTTACGAAGAAACAGTTGACGGTGACAACATCAAGTCACTTGATGATACATCATTCTATAAAAAGCAGCACCGTGTAGCTCTCAGAAACTGCGGTGTTATCAACCCTGAGTGTATCGACGAATACATCGGACGTCACGGCTATGAGGCTCTCGGTAAAGTCCTCACAGAAATGACTCCTGAAGACGTAATCCAGACTATCCTCGATTCAGGTCTCCGTGGACGTGGAGGCGGCGGATTCCCAACAGGTATGAAGTGGAAGCTCGCAAGAAACATCGTTCCTGACGCTGACCAGAAGTACGTTTGCTGTAACGCTGACGAGGGCGACCCGGGCGCATTCATGGACCGTTCAGTTCTCGAAGGCGATCCACACGTTGTACTTGAGGCTATGTCTATCGCTGGTTACGCTATCGGCGCTACACAGGGTTATATCTATGTACGTGCTGAGTATCCTATCGCTGTTGAGCGTCTTAACATCGCTATCAAGCAGGCTCGTGAAGCAGGTATGCTCGGTAAGAACATCTTCGGCACAGATTTCTGCTTCGATATCGATCTCCGTCTCGGTGCAGGCGCTTTCGTTTGCGGTGAGGAAACAGCTCTCATGACTTCTATCGAAGGCAACCGTGGTGAGCCACGTCCAAGACCTCCTTTCCCGGCAGAAAAAGGTCTTTTCCAGAAGCCAACTATCCTCAACAATGTTGAAACATACGCTAATATCCCACAGATCATCCTCAACGGTGCTGATTGG
>JAFOMV010000162.1 GCA_017418765.1 Ruminococcus sp.
AACTTTATCAATTATTCCATGGCAGAAGTATCGTACCTGCCGGATTTGAAAACAGGTCGGTCAGATACTTTTCAACGTCCATACCGTTAGCCTGAGCTGTTGAAATTATCGAGTACAAAAGGGCGCTGCATTTTGCACCGCATTCTGTATTATTGAAGAGCCAGTTTTTACGACCTACGGTGAAAGGTCTGATAGCATTTTCAGCTCTGTTGTTGTCGATAGGTACATCGCCGTCTTCAAGGAACGTATACAAATATTTCTTTTCATTTAGAGTATAACGAACCGCATCAACGAGTTTGTTCTTTCCGCTGACCTGAAGTTCTTCAGCCCATGCAAAGAAAGCATCAAGTAAAGGCTTTATCTTTACAAGACGCTGCTCATATCTCTCTTCAGCTGTAAGTTCCGTCAGCAGTTTTTCTTCATGATAGATCCTGTTGCAGAAATCTACGCCTTTAGCTGCTGCCGATGTTTCGTATGCTGATTTTTCTTTTGGCAGAGCGTTTACCCAATATCTTCTGACGTGGGTGAGACAGCCGCATCTCTTTGTCTTGTGCAGTGCATTGTATGCTGCATAACCGTCACATACAAGGAAACCATCAAATTCTCCAAGGAATCTGACTGCATTTTCACTTTTTCTTGTAGGGTGATAATCAAAAATGATATTACTGCGGTCATTGATTTTTCCATTGCAGTATACCCACATTCTTGAGTCGGTCGTTGCTTTTCTGCCTTCTTCGTGCAGCACCTGAAATACTGTTTCATCAGCATGGATGATCTTTTCTGATAACAGCTTTTCTTTCATATTCCGCACTATTGGAGCACACCACTTCTCAGCTGCATAGCATACCCAGTTCGACATAGTTGCTTTAAGTAATGGAATGCCTTTAGATTTGAAGTCTTTCTCCTGCCTGTGCAGTGGTACTGCCTTGCAGAACTTCTCATAAATAATATGAGCGAGGAGCTCAGGAGAACAATAGCTTCCCGGTATCATAAGCTCAGGATGTTCAGCACGTCTGATATTGCATGGTTCTGTGCTTACTTCAGGAGCTGTACCGCACTTGATACACTTGTATACCTTTACTATGTGACGGCGGATATGAAATTTAGCAGGAGTGTATATCAGTTCATCGTATTTATCCTCACCGATCTCCGTCATATCAGAGCCGCATTTATCACATTTAGGAGCGTCTTCTTTATGTAATACCTCTTCAACCGACAATTCGCTCATCCATTCATCATGAGTACGCTTTTTCTTTCGCTTATGCTCGGGGACGGTAATAGTCTTATCAGTAACATGACTGTTTTTATCATCGGTCACAGGAAAGAATGAAAGCTGCATATCGCTTCCCATAATTACAGAAGTTTGTTCAGTTTTCCTTCCGAATACCTGTTTCTTCAGCCATGCAAGTTGTTCCTGCATAAGAGAAAGCTGTTCTTCAAGCACTGTAACTTTATTACGGAGCGCAGCATTTTCCTGAGCCAATGATATATCATTATTTACTGTATTCTGCTCAGACATACTGCGTTCCTCCATTTCGTTTATGATATAT
>JAFOMV010000163.1 GCA_017418765.1 Ruminococcus sp.
AATACCGTGCAAAGACGTCAGGCGTGCTTTGTGCTGTGTTGCCTTAACATGAAAGGAATGATAATATGGGTATTATACTCGCTTCCGCTTCACCAAGACGCAGGGAGCTCATGAAATATATTACCGATGATTTTACAGCTGTTTCGCTGGATTGCGATGAAACTCTGCCTGCCGATATCGCTCCTATGGAAGCTTCGGAATATCTGGCAAGGCTAAAGGCAGAAGCCGCTTCAAAACAATATCCCGACAGCATTATTATCGGCTGTGATACTACAGTTATTCTCGGTCAGCTCATACTTGGCAAGCCAAAGGATAAAGAGCAGTGTATCAGTGATATCTCGGCCCTTTCCGGCACTGCCCATCAGGTCGTTACAGGCTGTGCCATCGTCTGCGGAGATAAATGCACTTCTTTCTCAGAAGTAACCGATGTAACGTTCCGTGATCTTACAATGGCTGAGATAATCGCCTATGCCGAAACTGACGAACCATACGATAAGGCAGGCGGCTACGGGATACAGGGCAAAGGCTCAGAACTGATAGCATCTGTAAACGGCGATTTCTTCAACGTTGTGGGACTTCCCGTAGGGAGACTTTTCAACGAACTTAAAGAATTCACACGTATCCACAAGCTTCAAAGGAGTTAACTATGCTTGACCAATTTTCACGCACAGAACTGATCTTCGGCAGATCGGCTATGGATATACTGTCAGGCTCACGTGTTGCAGTTTTCGGTATCGGAGGTGTAGGAGGCTTCACCGTAGAAGCACTTGCACGTTCCGGGATCGGCACTCTTGATCTCATCGATGATGACAAGGTATGCCTTACAAATCTCAACCGTCAGATAATCGCTCTGCACAGCACGATAGGGATGTACAAGGTAGATGCTGCAAAAGAACGTATCAAGGATATTTCTCCTGACTGCACAGTCAACACATACAAAACTTTCTTTACGCCGGAGACAGCCGAACAATTCGATTTCACACAGTATGACTATGTAGTAGATGCCATTGACACTGTTACAGGAAAGCTTGAGATAATCGAACAGGCAAAAAAAGCAGGCGTACCTGTCATAAGCTCGATGGGTGCAGGCAACAAGACAGACCCTACGGCTTTTGAAGTTACTGACATATACAAGACATCAGTGTGTCCTCTTGCAAAAGTAATGCGTTATCAGCTCAGACGCAGAGGCATAAAGAAACTGAAAGTCGTTTATTCAAAAGAAGAACCGATCACACCTGCTCAGTCGGCATATGATGACTGCGTGAATGAAAGCGAAAGATCGGCTTCACGGCGCTCTACTCCCGGCTCAAACGCCTTTGTCCCATCCGTTGTCGGGCTTATTATCGCAGGCGAAGTCATCAAGGATCTCAGCGGGTTTGGAAAAAAGCCGAGGGAGTAAATCTCGGAGATACCCCGTTTTTTTGATCGTCCGTTCGTATTCTATTATTGATTTGGGGGTGGCAGAATGGATCCAAATGCTCATCAGATTATTTCCCAAGTATATAAGGCGAAAAAGGACAGCCTTGCAGCAGACCGTTTTATTGAAGACTATATGCCTTTTATAAAATCAGAAACTGCTAAATTCCTTAAACGTCCTCCGACAGAGAGTGATGATGAATTAAGCATTGCTATGTTCGCTTTCTATGAGGCTATCTGCAATTATTCACGGCTTAAAGGTCCATTCCTTAAATTTGCCTCTATGCAGATAAGGAACCGCCTTATCGACAACTATCGCAGGGAAAAGCGAAGCTTCGGACAGATATCCCTTAACTCAGAGGACGAAGACAGCAACGAACTGATGGATACTATAATGGACAACCATAACGATTATGAGGAAAATGAACTTCGTGACGCCACGAAGCAGGAAATAGAGGAACTTTCAAGGCAAATGTCCGATTTCGGTGTAACTATGAACGATATCGCCGATAATTCTCCACGCCAGCGCCGTACTATAGAGATATGCCAGAAAGCAGTAAGATACGCAAGAAACAATCCGGAACTGCTTGATGATCTGCTGAGAACAAAGCGTGTCCCCATAGCCAAGCTTGCTGCAGGTGCTGACGTAGAAAGAAAATCACTTGAAAGACACAGAAAATATCTTGTTGCAGTTCTCCTCATCTGCACTAATGGATACGAGATAATGCGAGGGCATATAATGCAGGTACTGAAAGGCGGTGAAGCTACATGAAATATATGGTGATGGAATGTCATAAAGCCTATGCTGTACTTATGGACGAGAATTCACGTTTTGTTCATGCAGCTAATATGCGCTACAAAGTCGGACAAATAGTAAACGATCCTGTAATAATGGAGCAAAACAGCAGTTCCGCAAGAAATATAAAAATGACTGTTTCTTCTGCTGCTGCATGCGCTGTACTGATCGCAGGTACAGGATATAAATATTATACTGATAACTTCAAGCCTCATTCTTCTATAATTATATCATCAGAAGCAAAAATAACTATGGAGCTCAACAGCAAAGGCGAAGTTATAGCACTGAAAGGCGATAATGCCGACGGCCGTGAGATATTGAAGGGATACACAGCAAAAAGCAAAGACAAAGCCACTGTCGCCAAAGATATCATTAAAATAGAAAAGGCAAAGGGAATTATCAACGAAAATGACACTATTGAATTTGTTGTATCATCAGATGATCCTGAAAAAGTCAAGATCCTTCAAAGGGAAATGAATGACATAAAATCAAAGATCGATGAACATAGGATAAAAACTGATACAAATAAGGCCGATACTGAGATACCGAAAGAAAAAGTTACAGAAATAAAAGCTCCTGCAGCTGAACCCAAAGTAACCTCTCCGCCTGTATCAGCTGTGCCAAAAGATTCAGAAAAAAATGTAAAGGCCGCAGATAAGGCAAAGCCGTCTGCACCCACGATACCTGCTGTTACTCAGGCACCTGCACAGGAAAAAACTCCAACCGTAACAGAGGCACCGAAAGCCAATGAGTATCCAGCTTCTCAGAAAGCTAAAAAAGCAAATCGCACTGACCGCATGACAAAGAAAGCGGAAAAAGCTAAGCGTGCCGCTGAGAAATCCCAAAAAGAACAGCAGGCTAAGCTTGAAGCTGAAAAGGCTAAACAGGCTAAGATAGAATCCGAAAAGGCTGAGAAAGCGGAAAACGCTAAGCGTGCCGCCGAGAAATCCCAAAAAGAACAGCAGGCTAAACTTGAAACTGAAAAGGCTAAAGAAGTTAAGCGTCCTGCTGAAAAGTCTGAATATGAAGATCATCGCAGATGGAACTATCCCGCCGCAGTACCTCATGAACAATTTACCGAACAGCCTACCTGTCCTGTATGCGAAAGCAATGACTGCACATCTGATCAATAAATACACATTTTCTGCTATATCAGCGGTTTCTGTATGAAGCCGCTGATATTTTTATAATTTACAGAAATTTTTATTGTTCTACCCCACTTTTTAGATAATGTTTCCGTATTCTATGTATGTAAGCATTACTGAGCACCGAATCAAAACTTCGGCATCAGTAAAAACAGAGGGCATCTGTTCCGCTCGTTCCATCAAAACAAGAGAAAAGCGGTACATAGTTCAGTACGAACATTGATCTCCATGACACTACAATGAGCATGCTGAATATTTTACCGCAGAAATAACAGATGTCCGCACTAAATTTATTATAAAGGAGTCTTTATCATGAAGAACACAAAGAAATTCTTATCCGCACTTGCAGCTCTTACAGTTATTTCCAACATGGCAGGCGCAGTTTCATTCGCTGCTGAAAAAGAAACTGCTGAGAAACCTGCTGTTACAGCTGAAGAAGAAGTAAAAGCACCTGCAAAAGATGTTGATGTAAACGAAGTTATCAATATCATCAAAAATGCTTTCGACTTCTCTAAGAAAAAGGACTGCACTGCTGATAAGAAAGAAAAGGCTGAGAAAGCTGCTAAGGACAAGGCTGCTGAGGCTGCTAAGAAGGCTCAGGCTGAAAAGGCTGCTAAGGACAAAACAGCAAAGGATGACAAGAAGTCTGACAAGGAAAAGACAGCTAAGGTTACAACAACTACAGCTGCTAAGAAGTCCGATAATAAAAAGACAACTAAGGCAACAACTACTGTTGCTGTTAAGCCCACAACTACCGAAGCTGTAAAGAAGACTGAGGCTGAGAAGGCTGCTAAGGACAAGGCTGCTGAGGCTGTAAAGAAGGCTCAGGCTGAAAAGGCAAAGCATGCCGCTAAACTTGAAGCTGAAAAGGCAAAGAGAGAAGCAGAAAGAGCTAAACACGAGGCAAAGCGTAAAGCTGAGAAAGCAAAGCGTGATGCTGAAAGAGCAGAGCGTGATGCAAAGCGTGAGGCTGAAAGAGCAGAGCGTGATGCAAAGCGTGAGGCTGAAAGAGCAGAGCGTGATGCAAAGCGTGAGGCTGAGAAGATCGCTAAGGCTGCTAAGTTAGAAGCTGAAAAGGCAGAGAAGGCTGCTAAGGATGAAGCTGAGAAGGCTGAAAAGGCTGCTAAGGCTGAAGCTAAAAAGGCTGCTAAGGCTGAGGCTGAGAAGGCTGAAAAGGCTGCTAAGGCTGAAGCTAAAAAGGCTGAGAAGGCTGAAAAGGAAACAACAAAGCCTGAGGTTCCAGCTGCAACTACAACTCAGGCTGCAGCAGAAGTAACTCCAACTGAGACAACTGTAACTGTACAGGTTGTAACAGAAGCATAATTAACGTTAAAAGTACTTTCTCATTCCCCGAAAATATTTTCCTCCTGAGATGTGAATACATCCCAGGAGGAACTTTTTTTATAATGACATGGAGGTATCTGATCTTTTCAGCATATCCACTTCTTCATCAGTCAATCTGCGGTACTCTCCCTGATGAAGACTGCTGTCCAGCCATAGACTGCCTATCCTTACACGGCGGAGGTAAAAAATCCTGCACCCTACAGTTTCAAGCATACGCTTGACTTCATGCTTCTTTCCCTCGCAAACCGTAAGATATGCCGTAAAGGCAGGACCATCAGGATTTTTCATGTATCGTTCACGTCGAAGCTGCGGCATAAAGCTTTCAAGTTCTCTGATACGGTACACCTTTTCCATATGGAATACGGCAGGCTTTGCAGTAAGCCCCGCCATGACTATGCCATTTTCAAGGAGCTTTATCTTTGCTTCGTCTATAGTTCCGATTGCACAAAAATAATACGTCTTACTGATATGTCGGTCCGGATGCATTATACTGATATCAAGCTCTCCGTCATCAGTAAGTATGAGAAGTCCGCAGGTATCCTTGTCGAGCCTGCCTACGGGATGAAGCCTTTCCGCAAGTTCTTCAGGGAAATGATCCATTACAGTTTTATGTACCGCATCTGTACGTGCCGTAACACACCCCTGCGGTTTATTGAACATATAGTAAAGCATATTATCACTCCACAAAAATGTACACTTAATGCAATACTGCACAACGTACTTGTATTATTACAAATCCTATTATATACCAATATCACAGCGCAGTCAATCCGAATGTTTTAACAACTAATGGTGGACAGCATAGAAATATAGTTGAATCATATATCTATTCTTTTGATTGAATTCTACTTTAACATATGATATACTTAGGTTATCCTATCGATGGATATTATCATCTTAGGAACATATGGTCACACTTATTTTTTATAAGTGATTTCTTCCTTTCACTCCACACGATATCCCGTACGTAAACCTCTGTGGAGTATACAGAGATACTACTCCCCTTAGTATCTCTGTTTTTTTATATTTAAGTTATCATATGCAAACTGTAAAATAAGGACAAATAAGTCAGAATGTGCTATAATAAAAAGGAATATGTAAAAAAGAGGTTATAGTATGACTTTAAAAGAACTGAAAACAGGCGAAAGCGCTGTTATCGAAGCTGTCGGAGGCAAAGGCGCATTAAGACAGCACTTCCTCGATATGGGCGTTATCCCGGGAGCTATGGTCACACTTGAAAAGCTTGCTCCTATGGGTGACCCTATGGAGCTTCGCATACACGGCTACTCACTAACGCTGAGGCTTGCCGATGCAGATAATATTACCATTGGTCACGTGAGCAAGGCCGCTGAAACAAAACCGCAGAAGAAACAAAAGAAAAAGACCAGCCATCCCGGTCTTGGTGAAGGTGGTATATTCCATGCCGAGGACGACGGTGATCCGCTCCCCGATGATACTGAACTGACATTTGCACTCGTGGGAAACCAGAACTGCGGCAAGACGACATTATTCAACCGTCTTACAGGCTCAAACCAGCACGTAGGCAACTTCCCTGGAGTTACCGTTGACCGAAAGGATGGTCCGATAAAGGGGTGCCCACATACACTTGTCACTGATCTTCCGGGTATCTACTCAATGTCCCCGTACAGCAGCGAGGAGATAGTTTCACGTAATTTCGTACTCAATGAAAAACCCAAAGCAATAATCAACATCGTTGACGCTACAAATATCGAGCGAAATCTTTACCTCACCATGCAGCTTCTTGAGATGGATATTCCTATGGTCGTGGCACTGAACATGATGGACGAAGTAAGCGGCAACGGCGGCTCCATTGACATTAATTATATGGAACAGCTTCTGGGAGTTCCTGTTGTTCCCATTTCTGCTTCAAAAAACAAAGGCGTTGACGAGCTTATCGATCACGCTGTACATATCGCTCATTATCAGGAACACCCGGTCAAGCAGGATCTCTGCGATGAACGGCACAAAAACGGAGCAGTACACAGATGTCTTCATGGTATAATAGCCCTTACCGAAGATCATGCCGCAAAGGCTGGCATCCCCGTAAGATTTGCAGCAAGCAAGCTTGTAGAAGGCGATGAGCTCATCCTTGAACAGCTTGATCTTGATGATAACGAAAAGGAAATGCTGGAACACATCATCAGCCAGATGGAAAAAGAACGCGGACTTGACCGAAGTGCCGCTATTGCCGATATGCGTTTCGCATTCATCCACCGCATCTGTGAAGATACGGTTGTAAAACCTCACGAGAGCAAAGAGACCATCAGAAGCCGCAGGATAGACAAGTTCCTTACAGGAAAATACACAGCTATCCCCTCTTTCATTGTTATAATGGTCCTGGTATTTCTGCTGACCTTCAACGTCATAGGCGCATGGCTTCAGGGACTTCTTGAAGCAGGTGTAGAGGGACTAACCGCAGCGACAGACAGACTTCTCGACAGCATGAACATAAACAGCACCATTCACGGACTGATTATCGACGGTATATTTGCAGGCGTAGGAAGTGTTCTCAGTTTCCTACCAATAATAGTCACTCTGTTTTTCTTCCTTTCACTTCTCGAAGACAGCGGATATATCGCAAGAGTAGCATTTGTGATGGACAAGCTTCTGCGTAAAATAGGACTTTCAGGACGAAGCATAGTTCCGCTTCTTATCGGATTCGGCTGCACCGTACCTGCTGTAATGTCAACAAGAACTCTCCCCAGTGAGCGTGACAGAAAAATGACGATTCTCCTGACGCCATTTGTCAGCTGTACTGCAAAACTTCCCATCTACGCTTTTTTCGTCAGCGCATTCTTTCCGAAACAGGGAGGTCTTGTTATGGCAGGTCTTTATGTATTCGGAATAATCGCCGGCGTGATAACTGCCCTTTTCTACAGAAAGACTCTTTTTCGTGGTGAGGCAGTCCCATTTGTAATGGAACTTCCGAACTACCGTCTGCCCAGCGCAAAGAACGTTATCCAGCTTTTATGGGAGAAAGCCAAGGACTTCTTACAGAGAGCATTTTCCGTTATCCTGATTGCAACGATAGTAGTATGGGTGCTTCAGAATTTCAGTTTCAAATTCAACATGGTAGATGATTCGGAAGGCAGTATGCTCGCCATAGCCGCAGGAGTATTCGCTCCCCTGTTCAAACCTCTCGGTCTTGGTGACTGGAGAGTAGTCACCTCTTTCATAAGCGGATTCATGGCAAAGGAAAGTGTAGTTTCTACGCTGGAAGTCCTTTTCGGAGGACAAGTCGGAACTGCTCTTAGTCAGAGCTCTGCCGCTGCACTTCTGGTATTCAGCCTGCTTTATACTCCATGTGTGGCTGCAATCGCAGCCGTAAAGCGAGAGCTTGGGAAAAAATGGGCATTCACCATGATAGTATTTCAATGCGTAGTCGCATGGATCGCTGCATTCGGTGTAAAACTGATATGCACTGCTTTTGGAGTGATATGATGAATTTATTCGATATTGTACTGCTTCTGCTTATAGCAATTGCATTTGCAGCGGCAGTACGAAAAGTTATAAGAGACCGCAACAGCGGTAACTGCTGCGGCAATTGCAGCAGCTGCTCCGGTAAGAGTCTCTGCTCTGCAAAAGGTAAAGCCGATCATTCAAACAGACGTTTGATAAGGCATGAGCCGAATGATCGGTCCAGATGAATATTACAGTAAAACAGCCGCCTGCATTATGCAAGCGGCTGTTTTGTTAATGAATATGAAATTAGGTGGAATCTTTAATTACCTTATTCATCCTTTTTTGAGCGTGTGCAGTAAAGAGCTGTTGCTGCAAGAGCTATAACTGCCATTACTGTTCCAACACCCTTATCACCTGTCTTAGGTGAATTTGTGCTTCTTGAAGAACCACCTGACGATCTTGATGAACCGCTGTTCGATGAGCCACTGCTTGAAGATCTTCCTGAAGGAGCACTTGTTGTAGTTGTAGCTGCAGTTGTAGTTGATGTTGTGGTTGTAGTGCCATTTGCGTCTCCGCCATCAACGATACCTGGGATAGTGCTTGTTGTTGCTTCTCCATTGAGCTGATCTGTAATGTTAGAAGTAGTAGTTGATGTTGAACCGGTTACATCACCGCCATCGATAATGCCTGTGCTTGTAGAAGTTGTAATTTCTTCGTTAAGCTGATCGGTCTCTGTTGTTTCAGTTGTGGTCTCAGTTGTTGTTTCTGTGGTTGTTTCGGTTGTAGTAGTTTCAGTTGTAGTCTCTGTAGAAGTTTCTGTTGATGTAACAATAGCCATATCGACCATTACGATCTCTGCTTCTGAGTATGCTTCATCGTTCATGGATACTACCTTGCCGTCTTCTATCACAAATGTGATATCTGTTGCAACTTCATATCCTGTCGGAGCTGCGAGCTCGTGCAGTACGTATGTACCGTCACCGATCTTAACATTCGTTGGCTCTGTTCCTGATATCCATACCAGTGACTTGCCGCTGTCTGTTACTACCTTTGCTCCTGTTCCCGGCTCGATCATTCCGTTTGTGAACTCGATGTCGTTGCCGTTCTTGTCCTTACCTGTAAGTGTAAGTCTTGCTCCTTCGATCTCTACGCTGTGTACATCCTGCTTGCAGATCTTTACTTCTGCTGTTACCGGCTGTGTTGTAGTTGTAGTAGTTGTTGTCATTGTAGTGGTTGTAGTTGTGGTTGTTGTAGTAGTGGTAGTAGTTGTTGTTGTAGTTGTTTCTGTAGTGGTGGTTGTTGTTTCTGTTGTGGTTGTCGATGTTGTTTCTTCAGTTGTAGATGTTGTTTCTGTTGTGGTTGTTGTAGTTGTGGTAGTTCTTTCAGCATCGCATATCTCGATCTTTGCATTTTCCTTATCGACTACATAGTATCCGTTTTCATCCGGTTCCTCGCCGTCTCTCTTTATGACCTTGCTCTCTGCTGATACTACCTTTCCTCCTTTGATCTCGAAGTTCAGTTCTGATGACACTACTTTATATATGTGTCCTCCGTACTCGAAGTCTTCTCCTGTTTCTTCAAGTGTGTACTTTCCGTCAAGCAGTCCCTTGACTATCTTGGCTGTCTCACCTGATTTCCAGGTTATTCCTATTACCTTTTCTGTTTCATCTACTACGTTCTGGAATCCCTGCTCTATATTCTGTGCAAGTATTCCTGTCCAGTCTATTGCTGAGTTTGTTAGCTTTAATGTTGCTCCCGGCAGTTCTTCTTCTCCTGAGAATCCTTTCTTGTCAATGCTCAGGTCAAGTCCTGCTGCCGTTGTTGTGGTTGTTGATGTTGTTTCGGTTGTTGTGCTTGTTGTTTCTGTTGTGGTGGTCTCTGTTGTTGTAGTTGTTGTTTCGGTTGTGGTTGTTGTTGTCTCTGATGATGTTGTAGTTGTTGAGGTTGTTGTTGTAGTTGTGGTTGTAGTGGTAGTAGTTGTTGTTGTAGTGGTTGTAGTGGTCGTTGTGGTGGTTGTAGTTGTTGTGGTTGTAGTTGTTGATGTTGTAGTTGCATTAGGTGTATTTACCACCTCGATCTCAGGTGTCTCATTACCGCTTGGTGTCCACATAAGCGGCTGACCCTTGACCTCTACTTTGTAATCAGCGAGCTTGTAATTATCGCCGTCAACTTCCATTACATAGAAGTAACGTGGTTTAGCAACGCCGTTTTCAACAACGAATGGTTCGATCAATGCTGAATCAGCACTTGTGAGTACCTTTTCAAGATTCTTGGTAGTATATTTTCCGATATACTTGAAATCCTTAGTTTCATCGCCATCCACATGGAAGGCCTTTGAACCGGTATCTTCAGCGACGCTGGGATCTCTTACGATCTTGACATCACTGCCGTAATCCTTACCGGCTCTGAGAAGAACGAACTTCATTTCCTTTGACTTATCAGCTTCATCAGTCCAGTTCTTCTTGACCTTGATCTTCATATCGATCTTATTGGCAAGATTGAATACTCGTGAGTCACCTGATTCATAGTCAACGTAATATGTGCCTTTGTCGCTCTTAACGAAACCGTTATCCATTTCGGGATTTATCTGGATGAAGTTGCCATCTGCTGAAACGGCTTCCTTTACATAATAGTAATACTTAGGACCGTTTTCATAATCCTGGGGTTTAAGGTTTTCGTTGTAGTAAACGCCTTCGGATTCTTTATTCTTATCCTTTGTATCATTTGATACTCTTGCGAATCCTTCATCGTTTGTTGTGAATGTACCTATCTTAACAAGATCAGCTGCATGTTCGCTTGGCTTATCATAAGGCTTGTCTAAAGGTGTTTTTGTACGATATATCTCGAAATCCACCTTGCTGTTGAAAAGCTTGTTATCGCCCTGGAGCTGACTCTGAGGTATCTGTGTTTTTCCCTCCTTATCCACGAACCATTTCTTGCCGACCTCGATCTTCATGACCTTGGTGAAGTTCTGGATGTGAAGAACACCGTTGGAATCTCTTGAGGGAGGAAATTCCATATAATTGTATTCGGAAGATGTGTCTCTGTCTACGCCTGCGTCATATACATCATTGTCATTCTCATCATAGAAGCTCTGGAGTTCGACAACTCTGTATTCGCCGTATGGCAGGTTATTCCAAGCGAAGTAATAACCCTGTGTGAAATGCTGCGGATGGTTTTTTCCTTCAAGGTTAAGAACGATATTATTCCACTGATCGTAAACCATATCGATCTGAAGACGATTTGCTCTTGCAACATCATCCTTGCCGACTATCTTAGTCTTATCGATGTAGTTACCGTTTTTATCCTTGTAATCCTGCATTTTGCCGTTTACTTCGACCTGAAGTCTGTTAGCTGCTGCAACATTCTTAGATAAAAGTCCTGCTGTATTCTTATCGACAAACTTGCCATTATCAGCTTTGTAAAAATACCAGTTTGAATATGTTTCCTTGAAATCACCGGGCTTATACTCTGCCCATGTTCCATCGGCTTTCTTGCGCTGGAGCTGTACCTTGATCTTTTCCTTAGGATGAAGATTTATTTCACTCTCGTTGTGTCCATCCCAACGTTTCTTCATTGAAATGTCAAGAGTTTTAGGCTGAACATATTTACCGTAGTTTGGATTACCTTTTCTTTTTTCAATATGCTGCCAATCCTCTTTGGGATCGAGAAAAATGTAGAATACCTGATCCTCGTTGGCTGAAACGTGCTGTGCTGAGGTCTTATAACCGTCATTCTTTTTCTCTCCGGGATGACCGAGAGCGTCATCTTTCAGATAATAAACATTATATTTATTACGGTCAAAATTAGTTCCGCTTGGCTCAATGGCTACATAATAGCTTGAGTCATTGCCTTCAAATTTTGGGACCTCCCAGACGTAATTGTACTGATAACACCAGTCCTTACGTGCAGGAGTACTGTCAACAACGGGTTTTGCAGTAACAGTTTCCTTGATATTATTTGTGCTCTCGCTGTTTCTGTATTTCAGTGTAAGCTTTGGAACACTGTTAGTGTACGTATGCTCTCCGTCGTCATTGTAGTCACCGAAGATAACACGAGCTTCTATACGAATGTTATCATCTTCACCGGCGGCGTTTGCTGACCAGGGGATACCCTCGTGCAGCAGTGGTGTTGCGAATGAGGCAACCGACATGAACGATGAAATAAGACCGCTCAGCAATCGCTTGCCCAAGGTTTTTTTCATAAAAAATCCACCCTTCTGTGTGTTTTATTTAAAATCCTGACAGATACTTACAGAACATGTTCGTCCTGTGATTGTCTGCCGGAGATTTTACTTATGTAGGCTGCCGCAAAGCAAGCGGCATATATACGAATTGTATATATTAATCAAAATTCCTCTAATTGGATATTTTTGCCAATCATAATTAAATACAATCCGTGTTTATATTACATATTATACATCTGTTCAATGTTCAACACAAGTCTGCATTTTTTGAAATGTGTACTAAAATGATACTATTTTTCACTTTTGTATGATAAATATTTTATTACAAATACAAAATTTTCTTATAAATATTACTATCTGTAATAAGTATTTATTTAAAATCACTGTATTTGTTTTTATATTTGTGCATATAATCAAGCACAATGTTAAACTTGATAAGTTTAATCTTTTCATTCATTTCGTCATAACCTCTATAAAAGGGAAACTATTATAGTCTATATTGACCATATCCATTTGAGAGTATCTTTTGCTAATGGCGAAAAATAGCGTATTTTACAATATTTTGCGTTAATTGTCATATTGACTATATCCATGTAATATGTTATAATGATCTAAAAGTTTTCATTATAGGCAGCGGCTATTGCTTACGCTTTTTCGCTGCCTTTATGGAGGAAAATGACATGATCAATTATGCAGAGGCAATGGAACGGCTTTCGCACTACGGACAGCAGCATATCCTGAAATATTACGACGAGCTTTCAGATAGTGAAAAGCTCTCACTGCTTGAACAAATTGAGTGCACAGACTTTTCGGTGATAGAAAATCTCAGCAA
>JAFOMV010000164.1 GCA_017418765.1 Ruminococcus sp.
AATCCTGCCCCCGTACCGACGTCAATAATGTGACTTTCTGGCGATATGTCGCAGAATTTTAAGAGAACTACACTATCAATAAAATGCTTATACAGTATCTCGACAGGATCCGTAATAGCTGTCAGATTCACTTTTTTGTTGTATTCAACGAGAAAATCGGCGTAAATATCGAACTTCTCGTACGTAACAGCATTCAGTTCAAGGCCATATTTCTCAAATGCATCTTTGCAAAAATCAAAATCAGGTAGCATCACTATCCCCCTTTATAGTATGAAGCCAAACAGCAAGCATTGTTACATCAGCAGGTGAAACTCCCGAAATTCTGGAAGCCTGTCCGATTGAAAGCGGCTTTATCTTATTCAATTTTTCGGCAGCCTCAAGACGAAGTCCACGAATCTGGCTATAATCCGTGTTCTCAGGCAGTTTTTTATTCTCCAGCCTGCGAAGCTGTTCGATCTGGTCAAGCTGCTTTTCTATATATCCCTCATATTTTATCTGCAATTCAGCCTGTTCGCATACATCCTTTGGCAATGTTTCACGTGAAACATCAAATTCAGCGAGGTCACAATACCTGACCTGCGGCCTTCTTATAAGGTCTGCGAGCTTGCATCCTGTTGTCATCGGGGAAGTGCCTATGCTTTCAAGAAACGAATTCAAGGCAGGATCTGGCGATATATTTGTCTTTTTTAAACGCTCAATCTCATTTTTTACAAGTTTCTCCTTATGTAAAAGCGCATTATACCTTTCATCCGAAATTAGACCAATTTCATGCCCTATAGGCGTAAGGCGCTGATCTGCGTTATCCTGACGAAGAATAAGTCTGTACTCGCTGCGTGATGTCATCATCCTGTAAGGGTCAGAACAACCCTTTGTTACAAGATCATCCACAAGTGTTCCAATATATGAGCTTGCACGATCCAAAATCATAGGAGGTCTTCCCTGTACCTTCAAAGCCGCATTTATACCCGCAACTATGCCTTGAGCGCCTGCCTCCTCATATCCTGAACTGCCATTGAACTGTCCCGCACCGTATAAACCCGATACTTTCTTAAATTCAAGAGTAGGCAGAAGCTGGAGCGGATCGCAGCAGTCATATTCTATTGCATATGCCGGCCGCATGATCTCAACCTTTTCAAGTCCTTTTATTGTACGCAAAAATGCAAGCTGTACATCCTCAGGCAATGACGATGACATTCCCTGCAAATAGTACTCCTCTGTTGAAAGTCCCATTGGTTCAACAAAGAGCTGATGTCTTGGTTTATCAGAAAACCTCACTATCTTGTCCTCGATAGACGGACAGTAACGTGGTCCTACACCCTCTATTCTACCTGAGTATAAAGGTGACCTGTCAAGGTTTGAAAGTATAACTTCATGGGTATTACTATTCGTATAAGTAACGTAGCAGCTTACCTTGTTTTCAAGTCCTTCAGTGGGTGTTTCAAAAGAAAAAGGTACAATATCATCATCGCCGTCCTGACGCTCCATTGCATCGAAATCAATACTTCTTTTATTGACACGGCAGGGTGTACCGGTTTTGAATCGCCTTAATTCAATACCTGCCGCCCTGAGTGAATCAGATAATTTCGTGCTTGGAAGCGCTGAATCGGGTCCGCTTTCATATGAAACTTCACCTATATGTATCTTTCCTTTTAAATAAGTTCCCGTTGCAATGATGACCGCCTTGACTGAATATTCAGCTCCAAGTGAAGTTCTAATTCCAACGATCTTGCCGTTCTCGCAGATCACCTCTGCAACATCAGCTTGTTTCACATAAAGATTTTCCTGCTTTTCGCAAACCTCTTTCATATAATTATGATATTTAACACGATCAGCCTGCACTCTCAGGCTATGAACAGCAGGGCCTTTTCCTCGGTTCAGCATACGGCTCTGAATGAAACATTCGTCTGCTGCCTTTCCCATCTCACCGCCCAAAGCATCGATTTCACGCACTAAATGGCCTTTTGCAGTACCACCGATCGATGGGTTGCAGGGCATATTTGCTATCTGGTCAAGCGATATCGTAAACATGACTGTTCGGCATCCAAGCCTTGCTGAAGCGAGAGCTGCTTCAACTCCGGCGTGACCTGCACCTACAACAGCCACATCAAATTCTCCCATTTTGTATGACAAAGAAATACCTCCTTAATGTTTCACGTGAAACATTACTTTCCTACACAGAATCGTGAGAAGACCTCATCCACAACTGCGTCTGTAATTTTCTCACCTGTTAAACTAAGTATCGACTGTTCTGCTTCATCAATAAGAACATTTACAGCATCAAGCAATTCACCAATTTCAAGTGCTGAAATTGCTTCGCTGATAGAATCAAGGGCATTGTCAATGCATTTTTTCTGTCTTTCATTTGCAGCAGTTACGTTATCAAACGCCACTTCATTGATGCTGAATATCTCCTCGACTTTGTTTTTGAGTTCATCAACACCTGATCTTTCTTTGGCTGAAATGTAAACTATATGTATAAAATATTTAGTTAACTCATTTATGTTAAACTTTTGTTCGGCGTCGGATTTATTGATTACTGCTATCGTTCTGTCTTTGTTTATTTTATTTATTAAATACAAATCGTCCTCCGTGAGCGGACAACTTCCATCAAAAACTGCAAGTATCAGCTCAGCATCATCTATCATTTTTTCTGCCATGCCTACACCGATACCCTCGATGATATCATCAGTATCATGTATGCCTGCCGTATCGGAGAGCCTGAGAGTAATGTCCCCAAGCCTTACCGACTCCTCTACCACATCACGTGTAGTGCCTGCAATATCAGTGACAATGCTCCTGTCACAGCCGCTGAGGCAGTTGAATAATGTGGACTTCCCCACGTTAGGTCTGCCGACTATTGCAGTATGTATCCCCTCACGGATAAGCCTGCCGCTGTCATAATTCTGCACCAGCGATGAGAGCGAACCATGTACATCCCTGAGCTGTTCAAGCAAAGCCTCAGGCTCGACCTCAGGGATATCCTCCTCAGGATAATCCGCCCACGCAGCAAGGTCACCCAGGATCTTCATAAGCTTGTCAGAGCATTTTCTCGCAGTCCTGTATGCCGCACCCTCACGGAGAGATTCTGCCATTTTCAGCTCTTTCTCGCCCTTAGCCGATATCACATCCATGACTGCCTCAGCCTGAGTAAGATCGAGCTTTCCGTTGAGGAATGCCCTCTTGGTAAACTCTCCTGCTTCTGCATTATCAGCGCCGTTTTTCAGCACAGCACGAAGTATTCTCTTTGAGACATAAAGTCCGCCGTGACATGATATCTCAGCGGTATCCTCACCTGTATAGCTGTGCGGAGCTCTGAAAACGGTCAGTATGCAGTCATCTATGCGTTCATCACCGTCATGTGCGTGACCGTAAGCACAGGTATACCCCTCCATTTTTTTTACATCTTTTCCGCCGAAAGGGGTAAATACCTTTTCAGCGATATCCAGTGCCTTGCTGCCCGATATACGTATCACAGCTATTCCGCCCACTGCATTAGGGGTAGATATTGCAGCAACTGTTGACAATATTATCACTTCCTAAAAAAACAACGGCAAAGCTGCCGTTGTTCTGAATATTTGATCAAAGTTCGATCTTTCCGTAAAGACCGCCTTCCATTGTATCCTCAGGCTTTGGTCTCTTATAATCCTTTTCAAAGCTTGTTGAGAGGTCAACGGATCTGCGCTCCATTGATACTTCTCTGTCACGGTTTCTGTTGTTTCTTCTGTTATCGCCTCGTCTTCCGCCGTCACGTCTGTCATTGTTTCTGCGGCGGTTATTAGGTCTTGGATTGTTTGAAGAAATGATTATCTTTCTGTAAGGTTCCTCACCGACTGAACGTGAAGAAACGCCCTCTATCTTTGAAATAGCAGAATGGATAACTCGTCTTTCATACGGGTTCATTGGCTCAAGGGGCTGTGAACGTCCTGTACGAAGAACTGACTTTGCTACCTTTGCAGCAAGCTGTTCAAGAGTATCCTTTCTCTTGCTTCTGTAGCCGAGACAATCAATAGTGATACGGAAATAATCCTTATCGCCCTTGTTAGCGATTATAGAGCAGAGATACTGGAGAGCATCGAGAGTCTCACCTCTCCTGCCTATGATAGTACCGTTGTTATTGCTGTCGATATTGAGAACAGCACCTGTTTCGTTCTGATAAACTGTAAATGTAACATCAACATCCATAGCTCTGAGAATGCTTGTGATGTAGTCTCTTGCAAGCTTTACCTTTGGATCGATAAGTGCTTCATCCTCGATAAGTGTGAAGTTATCAAGGGAGTAATCAGCTTCATCATCCTCTCTGTGTATATCGGCTGATGGTGCAGCCTTTTCTGTGGTATCAATGACAGGCTCAGCAGCTTCTGTTACCGCTGCCGGTACAGCTGTAGTCTCTGTAGTTATCACAGGCTTTTCCTCTGCGGGAGCAGCAGTAACTACAGTTTCTTCAGCTATAGGAGCTGTTACAGCAGGCTCTGTCCTCATGACAGGGGCAGCCGCAGGCTTCTGAGGGGCTTCAGGCTGAATGTAAGTAGCCTTTATGACAGCATCTTTTGCACCTATGCCTAAGATGCCTTTTTTACCCTCATCGATGATCTCAAATCTGATCTCGCTGATCTTTTTTCCGAATTTTCTTGCTGCCAGGGCTTTTGCCTCCTCGACAGTTTTTGCTGTAAATTTTTCAGTCATTTTTATACCTCCCTAATGGACAATTTATTCCTCATCGTTATCTTCGTCGTACTGATCGCCGTATTTTTCAGCCATACGCTTTCTTGCTTCATTTATTTTATCACGGTTAGCCTTATTCTGTTCTGATCTTGACTTTTTCTCGCCGTTTGACTGCTGTTTGTCAAGCTCAGCCTGCTGTTCGAGCATTTTCTGCATGAATGTTTTCTTTTCGGGATGTTTTTCAGCATAAGCCTTAGCCTTAGCCTTTTCCTTTTCATTTATCACCGCTGTACGCTCAGGTGTGAAATACTGATTGAGAGCGAATGTGATAATGAATGTGATAAGTGCAGACCATATCCAGTAAAAACCGAGACCGGCAGGACAGCTGAAAGCTATCCATATCGAAAACAGCGGCATACCGTACATCATTACGTTCATGCATCCGCCGCCTGCCTGCTGCATAGATGGATTTACTTTTTTCTGATACATCTGAGAATAGAATGAAGAAATGAGCTGTGCAAGACCTGCAAGGAACGGGATAGCTGCAAGTATAATAGCTTCTCTGTTCCATGTCTCAGGATGGAGAGTAGGGGTCTTGACGAGATTAGCGCCGAATATCGAGAATCTCTCGTTGAATTCATATACCTTATCAGCGAAATGATCGCCTATGGAAGAAAACTTGCTCTTATCGGAGACAACGCTCTCCATTATCTTCAGTTCATCTCTTAGTCCGCTTTTTCTCTGATCTATCCCTGCTATATCAGCCGCAGCCTGTATAACGCTCTTGCCCATATCAAGAATATGAGTAAGCGGCTTGTACACAACATCGATAACACCGAAAAAAAGGAACGTCTGAATGAAATTAGGAAGACAGGATGCCATAGGGTTTACGCCTTCTTCATGATAAAGCTTATTCTGTTCTTCCTGAAGTCTCTGCGGATTATTTGCGAAACTCTTTCTCAGCTTTTCCAGCTTAGGATTTAATAGCCTTGTTCTTGCCGCATTTTTCTGTGTACTGTAGCTTACGGGAAGCATAAGCAGTCTCGTAACTATAGTAAACACGATTATAGAAACGGCGTAATTATTGAATATAGCATAAATAAGTCGCATAAGGTATCCGAAAGGGACACCTAAGATATCGTAAAGTCCAATCAATATGATATACCTCTTGTATTAAATTTTATCCTCTTTCTCGTTAATGCCGTCAGCATCCTCACCTGTATGTGAATATTCTGTTTTCTGCCTTCTGAAAGTGAATTTATCGGGAACAGGGTCAATACCGCCCATTGACCAGGGATTGCACCTGAGCAGTCTCCATACTGCAAGAGCCGAACCTCTCACAGCGCCGTAACGCTCCACAGCCTTATAGGCATAGCAGCTGCAAGTAGGATAATACTTGCATTTAGGCGGAGTAAGCGGAGATATACATTTCCTGTAGAATCCTATCAGAAACAGTATGATATGCTTCATATCTTTTTCTTTCCCATTGAGAAACTGCGGAACATCCTGTTGATATCAGCGATACCGTACTTATCCATATAACCGCAGTATTCCTGAGACTTTATCTCACAGATAGCAGTTCTTGCGACTATAACGATGTCCATACCTACGGGCATATTCACCTCAGCCTGACGGTAAGCCAGACGTATAAGTCTCTTTGCTCTGTTTCTGCATACAGCATTTCCTATCTTTTTGCCTGCGGTGATACCGAGGCGGTTGAAAGGTCTGCCATTCGGTCTGACATAGATAACAGAGTACTTTGAGGCGGAATATTTTCCTCTTTTATATAGGTTGAGGAAATCCTTATTATCGTTCATTATTTCAGTATAAAGCATAATAACACCTGCTGACGAACAAAGGGTCCACTAACAAAAAAGACCACAAAATAAAGATTTTGTGGTCAGCCTCGTCAGTGAGTTAATCTTGCTCTGCCCTTAGATCTTCTACGAGCTAAAACCTTTCTGCCGTTCTTAGTAGCCATTCTCTTCATGAAGCCATGCTCCTTCTTTCTGTGGAGCTTCTTAGGCTGATATGTTCTTTTCATATTCAGTGTCCTCCTCTCTGCGGATATATAATAGAGCTGAATGAACAACTCCTGTAAAGCAAAAACAGTATACAGACGTATCGTCCGCATTACACTAAAACATTATATAATAAAAAATCCCTTATGTCAAGCCATTTGAGAAAAATTGTGTAATTTCACAATAATGCTCTTTCTTTTCGTACATATTGTTAGTTATAAGTCAGTAGCAGGCAGCTGATGTCAGATGTACCGGTCTGCAAGCATGATATCAACACATCCTAACCGGAAATCAACATATTTCCAACAGCCTTGAAAATGTTGAAAGCTGATGTTGATTTTTCTGAAAAAACTGTTTTTTGCAGTGCTGATAATAAGTTTTCAACAGACGTTTATTCCCAGTACAGCTATTATTCCAACAGTTTTTCAGTACAGGCGGTGTTGATTCAACATAGTTTTCAACAATATGTCAATTTACGTGTGGAAACAGAGCTCATTTTCTATTCCTTCAACAAACAAAAGCACTTGCAATAAGTGTAGATTTATGGTATAATAAAGTTACATATTATTAATAAGAGAGTATAAAGCAAACAAATTCCCGTCTGCGCATACCGCATTTCACTGCGGTCACATTTTTGCGCCCGTGCAAGGGAATCTCTCGAAATTCGGAGGTTAAATATGAATTCATTTGAGGAAGTTTTCGCAAGCGTAAAAAGCTACTGCCTCGAAAACGGAAAGATCCCTGAAATTGGCCTTACTACGTGGATAGAACCGCTTGTGCCTGTAAGCTTCAACGGTTCGGACGCAGTTTTCAGAGTTGAAACCGAATTCCAGAAAAACATCGTTCTCACCACATATAATGAAATACTTAAAGACGCATTCTTCAATGTACTCGGTCTGAAGGTCAACATAATCATCGAAGTTGAAAGCAATGAGCCCGAAAAGCCCAATATCCCCACAGATGCTGAGCTCGAAATGAAGCATCAGGAACTGGAACAGTCATATAAATTTGCAAACTATGACTACACATTCGATACATTTATCGAGGGCCGTTCTAACGAATTCGCCCTTGCATGCAGTAAATCTGTAGCGAAAAACTGCGGAGAAAAGGCTGTTCCTGACTACAATCCATTGTTTATATACGGCCCGTCGGGAATGGGTAAGACCCACCTCATCACAGCTATCGCCAATGAAGTAAGAAAGAATCACCCTGACTTCAATATCGTTTACGTGACCAGCGAAGCATTCGGCGGAGAGCTTATCAATGCCCTGAATGCCGGCGTTATTTCCGACTTCCACGATAAGTACAGAAACGCCGATATCCTCCTTATAGACGATATCCAGTTCTTCTCAGGCAAGGAGCGTATGCAGGAGGAATTCTTCCATACCTTCTATAAACTCCACCAGGAAGGCAAGCAGATAGTTATCACATCTGATAAGCCACCAAAGGAGCTCCTCACCCTTGAAGAGCGTCTCCGCACACGTTTCGAGGGCGGACTTATAGCTGATATCTCAGCACCTGACTACGAAACAAGACTTGCTATCATCAACAGAAAATCAGAGCTGTTAGAGCTGAAAATGCCAAGCGAAGTTGCAGAATTCATGGCAAACCGCCTGAAATCCAACATCCGTCAGCTTGAAGGCGCAGTTGTACGCCTCAAGGCTCTCAACCACTTTGCAGGCAGCCCTATCACAATATCAATGGCTCAGAGTGTTATCCGTGATGTTCTCACAGATGAGCAGCCTATCCCGATAACTGTAGAAAAGATCATATCAGAAGTATCTACAGTATACGGCGTTTCTCCTGATGATCTGCGCTCAAACAAGAGATCAGCCCAGATATCCATTGCACGTAAGGTAGCTATCTACGTTGTAAGAGAGATAACTCAGATGCCGCTTGCCTCCATCGGTACAGAATTCGGCGGCAGAGATCACTCGACCATCGTATATTCAGTTACAAGCGTATCAGAAGCTATGGAAAAAGACCCTAACCTTAAAAATCTCGTACAGGATATAATCAAAAACATTAAGGATAAGAGCAAAGTCTGATATCTTCACATCATCTGTTGAAAATCATTTTCCGTCACTGTATACAGCTTTTGAAAAATTCAACATTGTGATCGGGAAAGATCGTTTAAAAGCGGTCTTCTCCACAGAGTTTTCAACACTGTGTTTAAAACTCTGTGGAGAGAATTTTTTGTAACTTAAAGGCTTGTCTGCATGACATTTCATCATTTGCATTTTTATGTTCCTGACAAGCTTCAACAGATATCACTTTTCAACAATCCACACCATTTTGAAATGTTAAATAAAAATATCTGACTATTTTTGCAGTTAAACAGATCCTTAAACATTCCACAAACAAAGCCTCCACAATTCTCAACCTATTCCACACAAAAATTTTTGCCCTGAGATCATTTCACAATTCTCAAAAATTTCACAACAGCGCTGTGTGGATGTTTTTTCCACGATATGACGTTGAAAAACTATGATACTAACTTTTCAACCGACACAATAACAACAACAAATAAATATTCTTATCTTATCTTTATCATAGTATTTTTCATATCTTATTTTTTATCCTTATCTTAACTTACACAGTGCAGAAGGCAAAGCCGGTTGAAAACTCCGCCTTCTCACTTCATATAAACGGAGGAAGACATACAATGAAGTTCATATGCAATAAAAATGAGCTCAGTGAATCAATTACAAATGTTTCAAGAGCTGTTTCCCAGAAATCAACTATACCTGCACTTGAAGGCATCAAAGTAAAAGTTACATCAGGTGCCGTTGAACTTACAGGCTATAATCTTGAAATGGGTATCCGCACAACTATATCAGCTTCTACAGAGGGAGAAGGTGAATTTGTAGTAAGTGCAAGACTTTTCAGTGAATTTACCAGACGTATGTCAGGTGATGAGATAACTTTCGATATAGACGAAAGCTTAGTTATCAACATCTCATGCTCAGCTACAGAATGCAGCTTCCCTGCAATGTCAGCTTCTGAATTCCCCGAACTTCCTATGGTGGATCAGGGCAGAACGTTCTCTGTAAAGCAGAACACACTGAAGTCAATGATAAATATGACCAGCTATGCAGCATCAATGAATGAAAGCAAACCTGTACTCACAGGCGAACTTTTCGACATAGAAAACGGCAGTTTCAACATGGTAGCCATTGACGGTTTCCGTCTTGCTATCAGAGGCGAAATGACAGACTGCCAGGAGAAATATCACTTCGTAGTACCGAAAAAGGCTCTCCTTGAAGTCTCCACACTTATCAAGGATGACGCTGATAAGCCTTGCAATATCTTCACAAACGACAGACATATCATTTTCGAGATAGGCAGCGTATTTGTTATATCAAGACTTTTAGAGGGAACTTTCCACAATTACAAGCTAAGTATCCCGTCTGACTTCAAAACAGAAGTCATCGTAAACAAAAAAGATTTCGTTACAAGCCTTGAACGATGCTCACTTCTTATAGATGACAAGAACAAGTCACCTATCCGCTGCGAAGTAGGCAACGGCGTAGTGAAGATAAGCTGCCGCACAGGCATCGGTAAGATCAATGACGCTATTTCTGCCGATATTTCAGGTGAAGCTGTAACTATCGGCTTCAATAACAAGCTTATACTCGAAGCTCTCAGAGCTGCTGAGGGAGATAAAGTCCGTATCCGCTTCAACGGCGCAATGAAAGTAATAGAGATACTTCCTCTTGAGGGCGAAAGCTTCATATTCCTTGTAATGCCAATTCAGCTCAAGGGCTGATGTCATATCGCATAAATCAGAATCATCAAGCTGAAAAGAAGGGAAAAAATATGGCTGAGAAGATAAAGATCAGCACAGAGTTCATAAAGCTGGACGCTCTGCTCAAATTCGCCTCTCTTGTCGGTACAGGCGGTGAGGCAAAGGCTCGCATACAGGACGGTGAAGTTCTGGTAAACGGCGAAGTCTGCACAATGAGAGGCAAGAAGATACGTCCCGGCGATACCGTTTCTATCGACGGCAATGAGGTAATCGTAGAGTGATAGTCACCTATGCTGAGATAGACGGCTTCAAAAATCTGAAGGGAGTGTCATATGCTCCCGACCCGAAATATAACATAATAGTCGGCGCAAACGCTCAGGGAAAGACAAATCTCCTTGAAGCAATGTGGATACTGTCAGGCTGCAAGAGCTTTCGTGGCTCAAAGGAAAAAGACTATATATGCCTTGACGGTCAGAGGATGTCATCGGCGGTAAAGGTGCTGGACAGCGTAAGAGAGCAGAAGATCACCTTTGAAATGGCAAAGGGCGGAAATTCTCCGAAGCTGATACACCTTAACGGCGTAAAACAGCGTGGTACAAGGGCTCTTTTCGATGTTTTCAAGTGTATAGCCTTCATCCCCGATGATACCGACATTATCAAAGGCTCTCCCGAAAAGCGGAGAAGCTTCATAGACATGGCGGCTTCACAGCTGAA
>JAFOMV010000029.1 GCA_017418765.1 Ruminococcus sp.
GCCATATCCTTTTCAAAGGCTGTCTCACGAATAATATATTCAAGGAGAGTCTCCTCATCGGGAAGCTTTCCGTCGCCGATATCACGGTTTGCAAGCATTCCCTTGACAGGCTCAATTATCTCATAGCCGAACTGTTTCAGCTTTTCAAGATTATCCTGAACTATAGGATTATGGAACATATTATGGTTCATAGCCGGAGCGATTATCTTTTTGCAGGTACAAGCCATTACTGTAGTAGTCAGCATATCGTCGGCGATACCGTTGGCTATCTTGCCTATAACGTTTGCAGTCGCAGGAGCGATAACAGCTACATCCGCTTTCTTTGCGATGGAAACGTGCTCAACGCTGTATTCAAAGTTGCGGTCAAATGTATCTATCAGGCATTTATGCTGAGTAAGAGTCTCGAACGTCAGCGGATGAACGAAATTCATAGTATTAGGTGTCATAGCAACATGGACATCAGCCCCAAGCTTTGTGAGCATTCTTGCAAGGTTGCATATCTTATAAGCTGCAATGGAGCTTGAAACTCCCAGCAGAACTGTTTTTCCTGTAAGCATAGATATCCTCCGTGTATATTATTTACAAAAAGTATTTATCTCTATTTCAAGCAGACGGTAAACATCAGCTATCAGATATCCGTCAGCAATGGCATGATTCAGTCTCACTGTCACGGGCATCATAAGTCTGCTGTTTTCCTCACGTTTTTCCCCTGTCTGCTATCCTGTAATTCACATTTTGTTATTATCTGCGATAATATCATCATCAGTATCATTTACTGTTTCATCCGCTTCTTCAATGCTGTATGAATTCTCCTTGCTCATTGCAGCCGTTTTCATAGCTGCCTCGTCCGGAGGAGGTCCATATGCACAGGAATTCATATTCATTGCCGCTGTAAACAGCACAGCAGTAAGCGCTGCTTTTTGTATTTTTTTCATACCAACATCTCCTGACTATTTACTTTTGCTGCCCTGTCTGATCCTGAAAAATGCAAGTAGACAAGAGGAGCATTTTCTCTTAATGATATCATGCAGTTTATATACATTATACAGCAAGGCAGCTCAAAAGTCAATACAAATGAACACTATATCAAATAATGATCTGTTCCCAATTCTTTGGCAAAAGAGTACTTGACAAAAGAATAATATCGTTGTATAATGTACTTGCAGCAGCGATGCTGTGTAAATTCACTGAAGAGTAAAAATACGTTCGTTAAGTGTTGACCGGACGGGGAGTTGCCGGTCAGACGAAAAGCGCCAGCTTGCGGTTCGTATTTTGCATCCCGCTTCATAGGACAATATAAAAGATACCATGCCTTCTTTTCTTGTCGTATGAGTGAGGAAAAGGAGGTATTTTTTATGGATTCAAACAACTCAACAGCTTTAAAGTCAAACATCCGTATCTTCAAGAACACAAAGGTGCTCGTTATAGCAGGTCTTCTTGCTGCACTCAGCATAGTGCTCGGCAAATTCACCGCTATAAATATCGGAAACAGCATCCGTATCGGCTTCGGAGCGCTGCCCATACAGATGGCAGGCATATTCTTCGGTCCCGTTATCGGCGCAGTTGTGGGCGGAGCAGCTGATCTGATCGGCTGCATACTTCGAGGATACGCTATCAATCCGATAATCACACTCGGCTCGATAAGCATTGGTTTTGTTTCAGGTGCAATGTATAATGTCATCCTGAAAAAGCTTACTTCCCAAAAGGTACTGAAAATTGCCTTATCTACACTCACAGCTCACATTATCGGTTCAATGATCATCACATCTTATGGTCTGTTCGCATACTACCATACACCTATGCAGACTCTCGCATGGCGTGTGCCTATATATTTAATAACAAGCGCTGTAGAAACTATCATCATCTCGATCATGCTGAGCAACAAAGGCTTCTCAGCAGAACTTGAAAAGGTAACAGGAAAATGAATTATACCGAAGCTAAGGAATATCTCAGGACTGCCTCCGAAAGAGGCAGCATCCTCGGCCTTGAACGTGTAAAGGAACTTCTTAGACTAATGGGTGACCCACAGGAAAAAGTATCAGTCATCCATGTAGCAGGTACAAACGGCAAGGGCTCTTTCGGCGCAATGATGACCTCTGTACTCACAAGTGCAGGCTATAAAACAGGCGGATTTTCTTCACCTGCCATCACCGATATCACCGACAGCTACCGTATAAACTGCAATGAGATAAGCAAAGAGAGATTCGCCGCCCTTATCGGTAAAATAGCTCCTTTCTGCGATAAAATGAACGAAAAGCCCACTGAATTCGAGATAATGACAGCTGCGGCATACCTGCTTTTCGCTGAGGAAGGCTGTGATGCAGCTGTGATCGAATGCGGAATGGGCGGCGATACCGATGCAACTAATGTCATAAGCAGACCTGTGCTCTCTGTTATCACAAATGTTCAGTCAGACCATTGCGGTTTTCTTGGCAATACCATCTCTGAGATAGCGGCACACAAAGCAGGTATAATCAAAAGCGGATGTCCTGTGTACTACGGCGGAGACTCTGCTGAAGCGTTTGAGATAATCTCAATGAAAGCAAAAATGCTCGGTGCTCCTTTCAGCTTTGCGGACCGCTCCGATATATCGGGAGTAAAATACAGCATAGACGGGCTGGAGTTCATATATAAGGATGAGCCTCTGAGAGTACCTCTCCTCGGTGCGTATCAGTTGGAAAACACCATTAACGTTATCCATTGTGCAAGAATTCTTGCTCAGAATGGCTGCCGCCTGACTTTCTCAGATCTCAGGCATGGTCTGATGAATACAGTATGGCATGGCAGATTTGAGATACTCCGCCGTGACCCCTATGTTATATTTGACGGCGCTCATAACCCCGATGGTATCAGATACGCTTCAGAAAGCATAAAACGGTATTTCGGCGATAAAAAGACCGCCATGCTCATCGGAGTTATGGCGGATAAGGAATATCAGCTTTATGCCGATATACTTGGTGAACTTGTTGATAAGGTCTTTACTGTCATCCCCGACAATCCCCGTGCTCTTGACAGTAAAACTCTTGCAGGAGTTTTTACTGATAAAGGAATTGAAGCTGAAAGTTTCGATATTCTCCCTGATGGCGTAAAAGCTGCATACAGCTACGCAAAAAATAAGAATATCCCACTGATCGCCCTGGGCTCACTGTATATGTATAATGATTTCGTGAAAGCTCTTTCTCTGGTATAAAAATAACGCCTGACAGTTATCTGAAAAACTGTCAGGCGTTTCTTTTTTATTTAAGCTTTACTGCTTCCTTTACTGTTTTTACGATGTTCTCAGCAGAGAGTCCGAACTCCTTGAGGAGGTCAACAGCAGGACCTGAGTGTCCGAATTCATCGTTTACACCTATCTTTACAACAGGTACAGGGCAGCACTCTGTTACAGCCTCAGCCACAGCAGAACCAAGTCCGCCTATAACGCTGTGCTCCTCAGCAGTAACGATAATGCCTGTCTCCTTTGCACACTTGCAGATAAGCTCCTTATCAAGAGGCTTGATAGTGTGGATATTTACAACTCTTGCGGAAATCCCCTCAGCTTCAAGTGTCTTTGCAGCTTCAACAGCTTCGTTTACCATAAGGCCTGTTGCAGCAATGGTTATATCCTTGCCCTCCTTCATAACAACGCCCTTGCCAAGCTCAAACTTGTATGTTGCAGCATCATTGACTACAGGCACAGCAAGACGTCCGAAACGCATATATACGGGACCGTTAAAATCAAGTGCAGCCTTTACAGCAGCCTTAGCCTCAACATCATCGCAGGGATTGATGATAGTCATGCCCGGGATAGTTCTCATTAGAGCGATATCCTCATTGCACTGGTGTGTAGCGCCGTCCTCACCAACAGAGATGCCTGCGTGTGTTGCGCCTATCTTTACGTTGAGATGGGGGTAGCCGATAGAGTTTCTTACTATCTCATATGCTCTGCCGGCAGCGAACATAGCAAATGTACTTGCGAAAGGTATCTTTCCGGCAGCAGCAAGACCTGCTGCAACGCCCATCATATTAGCTTCTGCGATACCGCAGTCAAAGAAACGGTCAGGATAAGCCTTCTTGAATATACCTGTCTTTGTAGCAGCAGCAAGGTCTGCATCGAGAACAACGAGGTCTTTGTATTCCTCAGCCAGATCTCTCAGAGCCTCACCGTAGCTTTCTCTGGTAGCCTTCTTTATAACATCTGCCATCGTATTAGTCCTCCAATTCCTTTAACTGTGCATTAAGCTCTGCCATAGCCTGATCGTACTGTTCCTTGTTAGGAGCTGTGCCGTGCCAGCCTACCTGATTTTCCATGAACGAAACGCCCTTGCCCTTTACAGACTTCTGGATGATAGCAACAGGCTTGTCTGTTACCTTTGATGCCTCATCAAATGCAGCCTCAATGCTGTCAAAATCATGAGCGTCCATAGTAATAACGTGCCAGCCGAAAGCTGCGAATTTATCTGTGATAGGCTCAGGTGAGCATACCTCTGTGACAGGGCCGTCTATCTGAAGTCCGTTATTATCAACAATTGCGACCAGATTGCCGAGGCCGTAATGAGCTGCAAACATAGCTGCCTCCCAGACCTGACCTTCTTCGATCTCACCATCGCCGAGAATAGTATATACATTATATGACTTGCCGTCGATCTTGCCTGCAAGAGCCATACCGCAGGCAGCAGAGATACCCTGTCCGAGCGAACCGCTTGACATATCTACACCGGGGATATGGATACATGGATGCCCCTGAAGGAGAGCACCGATATGGCGGAGAGACTTGAGCTCATCAACTGAGAAGAAGCCCTTCTGAGCAAGAACAGCATAAAGTGCCGGAGCTGTATGTCCTTTTGAAAGCACAAAACGGTCTCTTTCAGAATTATCAGGATCCTTTGCATCAACATTCATCTTATTGAAATAAAGATATGTCAGAGTATCGCTGATAGAAAGCGATCCGCCGGGATGTCCTGATTTTGCGTTATAAGTACCCTCGATAACGCCCATTCTTACCTTGCAGGCGATTTTCTGCAGGTTTTTTTTGAGTTTTGCGTCCATAATAACCTCCGAATTATTTATTCAACGGTCAAGCCGTATCATACTGATACCATACTTGTAACTATTGTAAGCTATCCATAAAGCCTTTCTGACAAAAGCCATTTTTTCCTGCGGTGCAGTTCAAACTATATGGCATAGCAGTATCAAGCATAACGATGTCAGTACGTCCAATATATATTGTATCTCAAATGAGAAAAAAATGCAATACCTTTATTGCTTTTTACAGAAATAATAAACAGCTGTATGCACTGGCTCAGATATTGCATTTTTTAAGTATGTATTCTATCAGCTCAGCAACTGCGCCGTCATCACAGCTTCTTTTCAGCAAAAGGTCAGCCTTCTGCTTTACGCTTTCCTCTGCATTTGCAGGACAAGCTCCCAGGTCTGCCTCGCTTATCATTTCAAGATCGTTATCAAAATCACCTATTGCCACAAAAGTATGCCCCTCATAGCCTTTAAGCCTGCGGTATTCGCTGAGAGCTGAACCCTTGCTGACCCCCTGAGTGAGCATTTCATAGAATATATCTGACGATTTGACAAAATCCACAGAATCATAGCCGTTCTGATGCACAAGCAGTTCAATGTGAGGTATCTCCTCAGGAGCCATCGCAAACAGTACTTTCAGCCATCCTGCACTGTCTATATCTTTAAGCTCCGCATAATTCGGAACTATCTGACACAGATCAGTGTGAAGCTGTTCATAATCATTATTGCGGAAAACGTAGGTACCGTCCGCTTTAAGCACCTCTCCCCCGGCTTCCGGCATATTCTCCAGAATTTCAATAGCAATATCCTTGGCATTTTCAGGAAGCGGATTCATATACAGGGTTTCCTTTGTGCTGTAATCATATATAAGTGCTCCGTTATAGAGTATTATCGGTATATCTATACCGAGCATATCACGGTACTGCTCAAAGGTCTGGACAGTGCGTCCCGTTGCTATGGTGAACTTCCCTCCCAGCGATACAAAGCGCTTTATTGCGTCAAGGTCTTTCTGAGCTATCTCCTTTTTTGTATTCAGGAGAGTACCGTCCATATCGCTGAAAAGTATCACCTTTGATATATCTTCAAACAAATTCTCACATCTTTTCAAGTTTGTTTATTATCGAAACAAAATAATCGGGCAGTTCACTGGTAAACTCCATATACTCCCCTGTTGTGGGATGGATAAAGCCTATTTTTCGTGCATGAAGGCATTGTCCTTCGATACCCTTGTAAGCTTTTCCGTATACATCATCACCAAGAACCGGATGGCCGATATAGGCAAGATGTACACGTATCTGATGAGTTCTGCCTGTTTCCAGCCTGAGCCTTACATGAGCATAGCCGCCATACTGCTTTATGACGCTGTAATGCGTAACTGCATTTCTGCTGTTTTCCGTTGTTACACACATTTTCTTGCGGTCAGTCTTATGCCTGCCGATGGGAGCATCTATCGTTCCCTCGGTCTCCTTGAAATAACCGCTTGCCACTGCCTCATACTCACGGGTGAAACTGTGTATCTTTATCTGCTCGGCAAGATGGATATGAGATGCATCATTTTTCGCTACGATGAGCAGTCCGCTTGTATTCTTGTCGATACGGTGAACAATACCGGGACGTATAACGCCGTTTATCCCCGAAAGGCTGTCTCCGCAGTGATGCAGCAAAGCATTCACAAGAGTTCCGTTATG
The DNA here is from genome assembly GCA_017418765.1 of Ruminococcus sp. The sequence goes on from JAFOMV010000029.1 coordinate 6,702, forward strand.
ATTGCCATGAGCGGGATGAACTACCATCCCCTTTGGCTTATTCACAACCAGAAGATCGTTGTCCTCATACACTATGTCAAGGGGGATATTCTCAGGAAGTGCATCCATAGGCTCAGGTTCGGGAATATCGACATCTATTGCATCTCCGTCCCTCAGCTTATAGTTCTTGCTGACGGGCTTACCGCATACAAGTATCTTTCCCTTTTCCATAAGTCCCTGAACTGCTGAACGTGTCAGTTCCTCCATATTATCGGAGATGAACTTGTCTATCCTTGTTCCCTTATCGCTTTCAGAAACATGGAGAGTGATGATGTCACTCATTTCCTGCTGCCTTTTTTAGCAGATGAATTCTCGGCTTTTTTTGCTTTTTCTATCTTCGGATCAATGAAAAAAGCATAGATGATAAGCAGTATAAATGCGGTAGTTACACTTATATCAGCTACATTGAACACGGCAAAATCCACAAACTTAAATTCAAACATATCTATAACATATGTAAGTCTCACACGATCAATAAGGTTGCCGATTCCGCCTGCAAGGAAAAGAGTTATCGCCATAGCCAGCACCTTTGAGCGCTTCATGAATTTAAACAGGACCACAAAGCCTATGATTATTATAAGTGATGTAAAACCAATAAGGAACCAGCGCTGACCCTTCATACTTCCGAAGATAGCGCCTGTATTTTCAAGATAGGTCAGGTCTACCAGCTTTGTGCCGTTAATGGATATGAGATCCATTGAACCAACAGGCTTCAGATCCGTTGCAGCCCATAACTTGACTGCCTGATCCACGCCTATTACCGCTATCATTAATATAATATAGAATATAGCCATAACCTTCTCCTTTCAGATAGAAATAATACCTGCCATTAATGTATCTCCTTTTCAGGAGCCGTGATTTTATGGAGGAAAGCCTTTCGGCAGCTGTGCTGTCTATAGGGAAAACGAACAGAAAAGCCTTGTAAAGGGGTTCGGGGAAGAACCTTTCCACAGAAAAGTTTTCCCCGAAAAAATACATGTTTTTTAAAGCAGATTTTTTACAGTGTGATTTATAATTCAACTGCGACTGCACATCTCTCGCAAAGGTCAGGATGTGCGTGATCTGTTCCAACGTACTTGGAGTAGCACCAGCAGCGCTCACACTTGCCGCCCTCTGCCTTTGCTACCTCAAATGTTGTAGCTCCGTCTGACTTTTCAACGCTTACGCCGGAAACTATGAGGATATCCTTCAGCTGGTCAGCCAGTGAAACATATCTGTCATAGTCAGCCTCGCCGCTTCTGATGATGATCTGTGCTTCCAGTGACTTACCGATAGTCTTGTCATTTCTTGCGTCCTCAAGAGCCTTGTTTGCGCCGAGACGTGTGTTGTAGATGAAGTCCCACTTATCCTTGAACTCGTCACTGAATGTGATACCGCTCTTTTCAGGCATCTGATTAAGGAATACGCTTTCCTTGTCATCAGCTGCTGCATGAGGCATGAACTGCCATATCTCCTCAGCTGTGAAGGAAATGATAGGAGCCGCAAGTCTTGTGATTGCGCTGAGTATGCGGTACATAGCTGTCTGTGCAGCACGGCGCACCTCAGAATCCTCCTTCTCGCAGTAGAGTCTGTCCTTGATGATATCAAGGTAGAAGTTGGACATATCTATTACGCAGAAGTTATGGAGCGCATGGAAAGCGATATGGAAATCGA
>JAFOMV010000165.1 GCA_017418765.1 Ruminococcus sp.
CACCGTACTGAACGTAGTACTTTGTGAATGCAGGGTTGTTGAGAACAAGACCGAATTCACAGTTGAGGTACTTGTCGATAGAGTTGAGAGTCTTGATATCAGCGCCCTGATCCTTACCGATCTCGGACATAACAGCAAAGCCCTGTGGTTCGATGAATATCTTACCTTCCTCGCACTCCTTGGAACCCATCTTCTCGCCGTTAGCGTCGTAAGCTCTGATGAACCAGTCGCCGTCGAAAGCAGATTCCATAACGTTCTTCTTCATCTTGTCGATCTCAGCCTGAGCCTTTGCAGCTTCGTCAGCCTTTCCGAGATGCTCTAAGATGCCTACGAAAGCAGGACCTGTGTATGTGAAGAGAGTTGCAACGAAAGCAGACTCAGCTACCTTTGAGTAGCCGCCCTCAGCTGCAAACTTAGGATTGGTGTAAGTCTGGAATGACTCACCGGGAGTATCAGAGAAGCATGAGAGGTTGATACAGTCGTTCCAGTCAGCTCTCATTGCAAGCGGGAGACCGTGAGGTCCGAGGTTATTAACGATGTGGTAGAATGAAACATCAAGGTGTTCGAGCATCTTGTGCTTGCCGTTCGGATCATCATCGAAAGGAACGTCAGCGTCAAGGATTCCCCAGTCGCCTGTTTCCTTGATGTAAGCAGCAACGGAGAGGATCATCCACAGCGGATCGTCTGAGAAGTCGCCGCCGATATCAGCGTTGCCCTTCTTTGTAAGAGGCTGGTACTGGTGGTAGCATCCGCCGTCAGAAAGCTGAGTAGAAGCAATATCGATAAGTCTTTCTCTCGCTCTCTCAGGGATCTGGTGAACAAATCCGAGGATATCCTGGTTAGAGTCACGGAAGCCCATACCACGGCCGATACCGCTCTCAAAGTATGAAGCTGAACGTGAAAGGTTGAATGTTACCATGCACTGATACTGGTTCCAGATGTTTACCATTCTGTCTACCTTATCATCAGGAGTATGAACATTGAAGATAGAGAGGAGGCTGTTCCATGTGCTGCGGAGTTCTTCAAGACCTGCAGCTACCTTTTCAGGAGTGTTGTACTTCTCGATCATTGCATAAGCCTTTTCCTTGTTGAGTACCCAAGTCTCTCTTGTAAGGAGGTTAGCAGGCTTTTCAGCAGCGAACTTCTTGTCCTGAGGATTCTCAGCGTAGCCGAGGATGTAGATCAGTGTCTTGGATTCGCCGGGAGCGAGAGTGACCTTCTTATAATGAGAAGCAACAGGAGACCAGCCGTCAGCAAAAGAGTTTGAAGGCTTGTCTGCCATAACAGTCTCAGGGTTAGCCCAGCCGTTGTAGATGCTTCCGAGGAAAGCGTCACGGTCTGTATCGTAACCGTCGATATCATCATTAACTGTATAGAAAGCGTAGTGATTACGTCTGTCTCTGTACTCTGTAACGTGGTAGATAGTAGAACCTTCGATCTCAACACGGCCTGTAGAGAAGTTTCTCTGGAAGTTTGTGCAGTCGTCCTGAGCATCCCAGAGACACCATTCAGCGATAGAGAAGATAGAGAAGCTCTTAGCTTCCTTGCTTTCGTTTGTGAGAACTACCTGCTGAACTTCGCCGTCATAGTTCTGAGGAACGAAGAAAGTAACTTCAGCCTTGAGCCCGTTCTTTTTACCCTTGATGATGGTGTAGCCCATACCATGGCGGCACTCATACTCATCCAGCTCTGTCTTAACAGGTGACCAGCCCGGGTTCCATACAGTACCGTTATCGTTGATATAGAAATAACGGCCGCCCATATCGATAGGCACGTTGTTATAGCGGTAACGTGTTATACGTCTGAGACGTGCATCCTTGTAAAAGCAGTAACCGCCTGCTGTGTTGGAGATGAGTGAAAAGAAACCCTGATTTCCGAGGTAGTTTATCCAGGGATATGGGGTTCTTGGGGAATTGATAACATATTCCTTATTAGCGTCGTCAAAAAAACCGAACTTCATAATTTTACTCCTTTGATATATGGTAACAAAAACGGGTATTTACACCGTATTTATTCTATTATACCATAATTTCTTTATTATTACAATAGATAACCTAAAATTCCATTGTATTATTTTTTCTTTCTTTTTTGTGCACATTTTACAATTTGATATCATCCGTAATTATCTGTCAGCTGATCAATAACCTGCTGCCAGACTATATTTAATGCCGCTGTCCCACAATAAAAATCCCCTGCCTTTCCGGACAGGGGACGAACGACTTATTTGGTTTGCCGACATTCCGTCAGCATCGGGTCATTCCTCAACAGCAGGAAGCTTTGTAAAGAAACGCTGATGAGTCTCAAATGTATCGCCGGGCTTTACCTCGGTATAGCCTGTTACCTCTCTTTCAAGCGAAAGGTTCGGAGCATCTATCATAGCAGTCATAGGCTCAGGGCAGAAGTAATGGTTCATGCCTCTGTCATTCCATATTATCCAGAATTTATACTCATCCGAAACTTCATAGCAGAGCTTCTTGCCGCTTGCAGCGTCCTCAGCAACTACGCCGTGAAAATTGTCACCGTCAAGCTCGCCTGTCTCGCCTACATACATATCGTTGTCGCATACCTGAAGCACAGGGCACTTAGCGCCGTTCTTGTATTCAAGGTCATACATGGTAAGGGACTTGAGACGCTCTGTAGGGAGGCATCTCTCGTTCAGTTCGCACTTCTTGCTTATCGGTACAGTAAGACGTATATCTTCCTCCTTGCCGCCGTCAACGAACGGTGCATTTATAGTTGTATGTGAAGCAAGGGACATCGGAAGCATAACATCGGAATTATTTGTGAAGCGTACATTCAGTTCAAGACCCTGTTCCGAAAGCGTGAAAGTGTATTCTGCTGTGAACTTTACAGGGAGGTAGCTGAAGAACTCATCTTTTTCATCGTAGACATATCTTGTCTTTACCCATGCACAGTTGTTGTCAGCATCATGTTCAACAAGCTCATGTACTCTTTTATGAATGAAACCATGAATATGATTATTGTATGGGGCAGCTTCATTTATAGGGAGATTATATACAGCATCTGAAGCTGTCAGCACGCCGTTTGCAAAGCGGTTCGGCAGATAAAGGGTAGGAAGTCCCCATACTTCGGGAGACTGCTTTATTATATCAGCAGTGTTCTCCTCTTTATACCTGAAAAACTCAATGCCATTTTCATTGTCTCTCAGGCGTATAACATTAGAGCCTATCTCATAAGCCAGCCAGGCCTCATAGCCGCCTGCTTCCAGCTTAACGCATTTAATATCGTTGTGTTCGAAAAGCTCTGTCGAATTATTCATAAAAATTCATTCCTTCCAAATAGTCGTTTGTAATTATATATCACCTTGTATCTCTCTGCGATCAAAGGGTCAATCTATTCTGTTTTCCATATCCGTATACTCCCGCATTGGTGATATCGCCTTATATGCGGGGCGAATTATTTTATTTGAGTTTATAAGCTCCTCTATCCTGTGTGCAGACCAGCCTGCGATACGTGCTGTAGCAAACAGGGGCGTGAAAAGCTCATCAGGGATGCCAAGCATCCTGTATACAAAGCCGCTGTAAAAATCCACGTTTGCACATACGCCCTTATATATCCTTCTTTCATCTGCGATGACTTCGGGAGCGAGTTTCTCGACAAGAGAATATAATCTGAATTCTTCCTCACGGCCTTTTTCAGCAGAAAGCTTTTCCACAAAGCTTTTGAATACCTTTGCTCTCGGGTCTGACTGTGAGTATACAGCGTGTCCCATACCATAAATGAGACCTGCATTGTCGAAAGCCTCCTTGTGGAGAAGTCTGCGGAGATACTCTTTTACTTCATCCTCATCTGACCAGTCGCCCACATTAGCTTTCATATCGTCGAACATCATAGCGACTTTGATATTTGCACCGCCGTGTTTCGGACCTTTCAGCGAGCCGAGTGCCGCAGCTATTGCTGAATAGGTATCGGTGCCTGATGAAGATACAACGTGTACTGTAAATGTCGAGTTGTTGCCTCCGCCGTGTTCTGCATGAAGAACAAGAGCGAGGTCAAGTATACGTGCCTCCAGCTCGGAATAATGCTTATTCGGGCGGAGCATATACAGCAGATTTTCCGCAATGGAAAGTTCCGGGTCAGGGTCATGTATGAACAATGATCCGCCGTTCCTTGAATATTTATATGCATTGTATCCGTATATTGACAGAAGCGGGAACAGTGTTATCAGTTCTATACACTGTCTCAGCACATTCGGTATGGATATATCGTTTGCTTTTTCGTCATATGAATACAGTGCAAGTACGCTTTTAGCAAGCGAGTTCATCATGTTATCACTGGGTGCTTTCATGATGACATCACGTATGAACGTAGGCGGCAGTGAACGATAATCAGCAAGTATCCTGCGGAATTCGCTTAGTTCATGCTCTGAGGGCATACTGCCGAAAAGCAGAAGATACACTGTTTCTTCAAAGCCGAATCTTTTTTCCTTGATAAATCCTGAGACGATATCTTCGACGTCGATGCCTCTGTAATAGAGCTTGCCGTCGCCGTGATTCGGCATATCTTCACCTGTATCGAGCACTTTGATAGTGCTTATATTGGTAAGGCCTGCGACTACGCCGTTTCCGTTGATATCACGGAGGCCACGCTTCACATCATACTGTGTATATAGGGCAGGGTCGATCCTGTACCCTTCTGCAGAACGTTCTGCAAGCCTTATTATCTCAGGCGGTGTTTCGGAAAATCCACGTTTTGTCATATCGTCATCCCTTTCGTGTAAAATGGTGCAAATAGCTCGGGAGAAGCGCAAAACCGCTTGATCCCCCTGAGCCTGAGAGAAAAACGACAGTTCATGATTTTCCCGACGATTATATATACTAACATTATACTTTATTTTCATATGTTTGTCAAGTAAAAATGGCTGTACATTTTGGTCGTGTTTTAAGTGTTCTTGTCAAAAAAACCGCAAGGTCATTTTTTCAGGAAGTACCTGATTTTACATTATACTACTTGACAAAAGCTGATCATAACAGTAAAATAAAAGAATAAAGCTTATGAAGGAGCACCGTTATGAATATAAGATCGGGAATGTTTAAAGAATCATCAAAGTCTCATGCATCGCCAAAACTGATAGTTATGATAACAGTATTTATAGTCGTATTCTTTATTATATACCTGTTTGAAGCTATAATACCATCCATCCTGACAATGAAGCCGATGATGGAGGAATTCGCAAAAATGGGATATAACGCAGGAGACAAGATAAGCTTCAAGGATTCCATGCGTGTCGCCTATAAGGTATCCGCACCTCCTGCAGTAATGATACCAACTCTCATCAGCACTGTTTTCGGTACTATCATCAGCATCATATACTGCCGTTTCGGAGAGATGCGTTCTCTTGGTTCTATGGGCATGAGGAAGAAAAAGCTTGTACCGCATTATCTTATCGGTCTCGGTATCGGCGCAGCGCTGATGACAGCCATAGTCCTGCTCAGCGCACTTTTCGGCGCACAGACGATAAGCTTCTGCTCGGGCGTGAATTATGGCCTTATCGGTCTTTACTGGATAGGATGGTTCTTCCAGGGAATGAGTGAGGAATTCATATTCCGGGGATACCTGATGAACACAGTAGGCGGCAAGCACAGCTTTATCACAGCGCTGGCTGTAAGTTCTGCCGCTTTCTCACTTGCTCACACAGCAAATCAAGGATTCGGGCCGCTGGTATTCGTCAATCTGGCACTGTTTGGAGTTTTTGCAGGACTGTACATGATACTGACAGATGATATATGGGGCGGATGCGCTATCCACAGCATATGGAACTGCACACAGGGCAATCTCTACGGCATAAGCGTCAGCGGTACAAATGAGATAGAGTCGGTCATGAAAACTGTTGCGGATTCTGACAGCGTCATACTCACGGGCGGCGATTTCGGCATTGAGGGAAGTATTTTCACAACAATAGTTCTCGTTGCCGCTTCTGCGATAGTTGTCGTGATGATGAAGAAAAAAGGAATTATAGATACGAATGAAAATTAAAGGCGCACACTTGTGCGCTTTTTTCCAAATATCAAAGAAACGGGACGGCCAATAGCCGTCCCATATTTATTTCACTTATTATTTCGCTTTCTGATGCGCAGTTCCTTGAAAAATTCCGAGAGTATAGCAGAACATTCCTCCTCCATCATTCCGCCCATTACTTCCGGGCGGTAATTGTAGGGCAGTGAAAACATCTTCTGCACCGATTCCGCAGACCCGCTTTTGTAGTCGTATGCGCCGAAATATACATTGTCGATACGTGAATTGATGATCGCACCGCAGCACATAGGACAGGGTTCAAGGGTAACGTACAATGCACACTCGGGAAGTCTCCATCCTCCCAGCTTTCTGCAAGCCTGATCGATAGCTTCTATCTCTGCATGGGCAAGGGCATTTTTTGCGGTCTCACGTCGATTACGTCCTTCGCCGACGATCTCGCCTGTGGTCTTTTTCACCACTACTGCTCCTACAGGAACTTCGCCTTCGTTGAAAGCTTCTCTTGCCAGTTCAAGGGCACGTTTCATGTAATTATCCATCAGAACACCTGCTTCAGAACGGCGGCAAGTATGCAAAGACACGCCACAACCGGGAACGGATAAGCCTTTACAGCAGAGATTATCCTTTTTCCTACAGGCACTTCGGAAAAGTATCGTGAATAACATTCACGCTTTTCACGTATCACAGCCAGACAGATAACCGTACCTGCCCCCAGCACGAATATTGCCAGCATGAATAGATTCCTGTCAAGATACATATCTGCTGAGGTATCAGTTTCTATGACCACTATTGCAAGACGGTACATTTTGTATACTATCCTTACGAAGAACGCTGTATATATCGAGCCTGACCTGACCATGCCGGCACCAGCAACGATAGTTATGACGATAGATGCAGACATCTCTTTCAGATCCTGGCAAAGCAGACCTGCAGCAGCTGCGGTAGTCCCTATCGCAAACCAATCACCGAACTGACGGAGCGCAGCAAATACTGCGCCGTGAAACATTACCTCCGTTATTATCGAAAGTATAACGATATCATATATAGTATATACCACAAATTCACTTTGTCCCCATGCAGAGACATCAGTATCAAGGCTTGAAAAATAAGAGTATATCTGACTGGTACTGTTATTGTATATATTGGGCAGGCATATAACGGTACTCAGAGCAAGCGTCATTGCGATAGCACGTATCATATCCGCAGGATGATTGAGTACATTCATGAATCTTACTTCCTTAGGCATCATCATGACCTTTCTTATGTATACAGATGGAATGATGACCTTAAAGAAAGATACCGCTATCAGCGCAGTGACAATTTCCTTTCCGCCGCCGAAAATAGCCGAGCTCATAAAGGTACTGTGTATATTGATACCGATCTTGTCGAGCACTTGTATAACAGCTTTGCCGAGGATATTATCAATGAATATCCACATCAGCATGGCTATGCCCATAACGTGCATTATGCGTCCTATTACCTCCGATTCAGCATCATACAGAGAAGGCACCTTGAAGCCCTTTCCCTCTATATAGACACTTTCCTTTCGGTTCATTTCAAAGTTGAAAGCAAAGGGGTTCTGTTTGCTTTTCCGCCAGCTTTTATAGTAGCGGTTGTATGGTTCATACTGTGTGTCGTAATCGTATTCTTCTACAACATCTATTATCTCTCTTTCAAAGGTGAGGCCGTTCAATAGCTCGCCCCCTTCCGATACAATATCTCAATAGATATCTCTGCAAAAACATTGTACAGTAACTTTTGTTGTTCGCATAGTATTTTTAGAGATACCCACTTTAATGTTACCATATTTCAGCTGAGGCAATGTTATTATTTTAGTAGTTTTTTCTTAATTATTTATGAATCTGTAATTTGTTTTTACTTACTTTGCTTTGAGAGATATTCCGCTATAAGTGAGCAGAATTCTCTGCCGTATTTTTCAGCCTTGACATTTCCTACACCTGAAACCGCAAGAAAATGCGGTATATCCACAGGCTTTATCCTGCACATATCTTTCAGTGCGGAATCAGCAAATACTATATACGCAGGTACGCCCTCACGTGAAGCAATATCGCTTCTGAGCTTTTTCAGCTCTGAGAAAAGGAAATCGTCAGCGGTAATATTCATGTCCTTCTTAATGACAGGCTTTTTCTCTCTCGGCATTTTCATCGAAAGCTGTTTTTTCTCCTTCAGCAGTTCCGCTGAGCGCCCGTTCAGCCTTATCTGCGGGTAATCCCCATCAGATACTGATACATAGCCGTATTCAGCAAGATAGTCTATCTCGGCACGTATCCTTTTCGGAGATACATCCTTCATTATCCCATATGTAGACAGCGCTTCAAAACCAAGACTCAGCAATTTTTCATTTTTACTGCCTCTGAGTATATCCGTTATCATGCTTTTTCCGTAATCACGTCCCGAAGCCTGCTTTACACGATATACACATGAGAGTATCTTCTGAGAATCAAGAGTTATATCAACGGTCTCAAAGCCTTCTGTACAGTTTGAACATTTGCCGCAGTAATGGATATTAGGTTCTCCGAAGTATCTCAGCATGAATCCTCGCAGACAGTCAGTGGTAGTACAGTAGAATGTCATCTGCCTGAGCCTTTCAAGATCCTTTTCAAGCATCTGTGAGCGCTGTTCATCAGAGAGTTCCTGATTCTCCTCACGTGAGTTTTCTATCATAAAGCGGTTTGTCCTGACATCCATCCCACTGTAGAGTATAGTACATTCCGCAGGCTCACCGTCTCTGCCGGCACGGCCTGCCTCCTGATAGTAGCTTTCGGGGTCTTTAGGCATATTGTAATGTATAACGAAGCTTACGTTTGATTTGTCGATACCCATGCCGAAAGCGTTCGTAGCTACCATTATCTGACACCGGTCATAGATAAAGTCATCCTGATTCTGTTTTCGCTCCGAATCAGACAGACCTGCGTGATATCTTGTGGCAGGAAAGCCCTCCTGACGAAGCTTGCTGCACACATCCTCGACGTTTTTTCTCGACAGGCAATAGACTATGCCGCTTTTACCTGCATAGCCGTGAAGCATCCTTGAAAGCTCTTTGTACTTGTTATCGGGACGAAGCACAGAGAAAAACAGATTGCTCCTGTCATATCCTGTGGTGATAGTAAAAGGCGAATCCAGCTCCAAAAGGGAAATTATATCTTCCTTGACCACACTTGTTGCAGTCGCTGTGAATGCACTGATCACAGGACGTACAGGCAGTTTGCGTATGAAATCTGCTATCCTGAGATATGACGAACGGAAATCCTGTCCCCACTGCGATACACAGTGAGCCTCATCTATAGTTATCATGGAGATATCAGCCTTTTCCGCAAACGATAAAAAATCAGGAGCATCAAGTCTTTCTGGGGCTATGTAGAGTATACTGCACATTCCGCTGTATATAAGATCAAATGTCATGCGGTATTCCTCAGCACTGAGAGAACTGTTTATGCAGGCGGCGCTGACGCCTGCTGACGCAAGAGCGCTAACCTGATCTTTCATAAGCGAAATAAGAGGAGATATAACGATAGTTAACCCATTCATCATAAGCGCAGGAAGCTGATAGCATATAGACTTCCCTGCCCCTGTCGGCATTATACCAAGTACGTCCTTTCCTGCGAGTATATTGTCGATTATTTCCTCCTGTCCATGACGAAAGCTGTCATGACCGAAAACTTCTTTTAGGATAGCAGATTTATCCAGAACATCCGCCGCCTTTCTTATTTTTATATGTAAAATCCATGCCCTCTCCGAACTGCGTTCGTGGCAATGACCGCCTGTATCCTTTTACTGATGATATATCAATTATAACATATTTTTGATAATAAATCAATTTCTGCAATATTGACATATCACGGTTCAGGTTTTATAATAAAAATGACAGGAGGTGCGGTATATGAGGGACATGATACTTGTAGGCGATGATTCAGAACTTATGGGGAAAAGGATCGCAAACGGCATACTGCGTTCAGGTCTGCCTGCTTACTGCTGCAAATGCAGATATGAAGACATAATACATGAGCTTTCTGAGACAAAGCCTTCGGTTTTCATCATGATAATATTCGACCCGGATGAACAATCATTGGAATTTGTCTCGGAACTGAAAAGACAGTTTCCTGATACTGCACTAATTACAGGCATATTCAGTCCGCAGACGGCTGTACATATCCGCTTTTTAAAGGCAGGCGCTATACACAGTTTCATGATACCTTTGAACGGCAAAAGGCTTTTCACTGATATAGTAAAAGTTGTCAGCCGCCGCAATGCAGATATTTCACCTTATGAAAGATTCCTTTACAGCTGCGGTTTCCCCGAAGCGTTGAAGGGCTTCCGATATCTTTCCGCTGCAATGGGTATATGCCTAAAAGAGACTTCTCTCGTTTCCGGCGGAATATCAGAGATCTACCGACGTATCGCCGCTTCACTGCACACTGAGCCTGCTTCTGTAGAAAGAGCTATGCGGAATTTCTCATCTGTATCTGAGCAGAACGGCTCGCTCGGCAGACTGAAATACGGCAGGATGGCATCCCATCCCTCAAATCACGAACTGATATGTATGGCTTGTGATGCATTTGTCATCCATGTAAAAGAATGGAGTTAACCTTATGCAACGCCGATTCTCCTTTATGTACAACATGATATCTTATTTTTTTACATAACAGATAAAAAATAAAACAACAGAAAAATTTTTTTCTGTACGTGTTGACTTATTCGGAGGAAAATAGTATAATTAACATTGTATGGCAAATACTATTATTTTTATATTTATATATGGAGGTTTTTTACAATGAGCAGAGTTTACAACTTCAGCGCAGGCCCTGCTGTGCTTCCCGAAGAAGTACTCAAGGAATGTGCGGATGAGATGATGGATTACAAGGGATGCGGCATGTCCGTTATGGAAATGTCACACCGTTCAAAGGTATATGATGAGATCATCAAGGAAGCAGAAAAGGATCTTCGTGACCTTATGAATATCCCTGACAACTACAAGGTGATCTTCGTTCAGGGCGGTGCTTCACTGGTATTCGCAGGCGTTCCTATGAACCTTATGAAGAACAAGAAGGCTGCTTACATCATCACAGGTCAGTGGGCTAAGAAGGCAGCTCAGGAAGCTGAA
>JAFOMV010000166.1 GCA_017418765.1 Ruminococcus sp.
ACCAACAAGCAGGGCAATCAGCTGCGCTTGCTGGCGCAGATAAACTGTGCGGATGTGGAACTGGATAATTTCCCGAAACGGGGACTTTTACAGTTCTGGATACTCAACGATACACTGTTGGGAATGAACTTTGATGAACCAAACCTACAGGATGGTTTCCGTGTGGTGTATCATCCTTTCGTGGATAAGACGGTAACTGAAACGGAGCTGACATTCAAGGTCTTCGGCAATCCTTTTGATGATGATGAACAATTTCCTGTCAAGGATGAATTTGGCGTGGAAATGATAAGAACCGAGGAAAGTTCCGACGGATACGCTGATGAGGACTGTCCTATGTCAGGTCACAAGATCGGCGGATTCCCTCTCATTGACAAAAGAGACAGCCGCAGCTTTCTTCTATTACAGCTTGACAGTGATTTTTTAAGTGAGGCAAATAGTGACGGTAATTTCGTTTTTAGAGAAAAGGTAATGTGGGGCGATGCAGGTACTGCGCTGTTTTTCATAGAGCGGGAAGCGCTTAAATTGCTGGATTTCAGTGACGTTAGCTATTATTGGGACAATAGATGATGAATCAGTTTTACTGATTTTTATAATTAATGGCATCTCTAAAAAACGCTTTGTCAAAGAAACAATGGATATGCGGCATATACAGTGCATAGCTGTTTTTTAAGAATGTTTTTAGAGATGCAAATAAATAATATGGAGGTATATGATCATGGGAAAATGCATGATAATCGGCTGCGGAGGCGTTGCATCCGTTGCAATTCACAAATGCTGTCAGAACAGCGAGGTATTTGAGGGGATAATGATAGCAAGCCGCACTAAGTCAAAGTGTGATGCTCTGAAGGAAAAACTCCAGCCAACAACAAAGACTGTAATTGAGACTGCTCAGGTAAATGCTGACAACACAGAGGAACTTATTGCTCTTATCGAAAGCTACAAGCCTGATGTGGTGCTGAACCTTGCTCTCCCTTATCAGGACCTCACAATCATGGATGCTTGTCTTGCTACAAAGACCCACTATGTTGATACAGCAAACTATGAGCCTCTCGATACTGCTAAGTTCGAGTACAAGTGGCAGTGGGCATACCGTGAGAAGTTCGAGAAGGCAGGCATCACAGCTCTCCTCGGAAGCGGATTCGACCCCGGCGTAACAGGTGTATTCTCCGCATACGCAATGAAGCACCAGTTTGACGAGATAAACTACATCGACATCCTTGACTGCAACGGCGGTGATCACGGCTACCCGTTCGCTACCAACTTCAACCCTGAGATCAACATTCGTGAGGTTTCCGCAAAGGGAAGCTATATCGAGGACGGCAAGTGGGTAGAGACCGAGCCTATGGAGATAAAGCGTGTCTACAACTTCAAGGGTGTTGGCGAGAAGGATATGTACCTCCTTCACCATGAGGAGCTTGAATCTCTTGCGCTCAACATCAAGGGCATAAAGCGTATCCGTTTCTTCATGACATTCGGTCAGAGCTACCTGACACATCTTAAGTGCCTTGAGAACGTAGGTATGACATCCATCGAGCCCATTATGTACGAGGGCAAGGAGATAGTGCCTCTCCAGTTTCTGAAGGCTGTACTTCCCGATCCTGCTTCACTGGGCCCGAGAACAGTTGGCAAGACAAACATCGGCTGTATCTTCCGTGGAAAGAAGGACGGCAAGGATAAGAATTACTACCTCTACAACATCTGCGACCATCAGGAGTGTTACAAGGAAGTTGGCTCACAGGCTATTTCCTATACTACAGGTGTACCTGCAATGATCGGCGCCATGATGATAATGACAGGAACATGGAAGAAGGCAGGCGTTTACAACATCGAGGAATTCGATCCCGATCCGTTCATGGAAGCTCTCAATAAGTGGGGACTCCCTTGGGAGGAGGACTTTGATCCTGTCCTTGTTGACTGATAAAATGGCAATAGCAAAGTACAGGCGGAGAGTTACGCTTAGTAAAAATGTCATCTTTTGATGGAGACTTCATGGAGGTATCATGCTTTTTGTACAGAGTATAACAATAGGCTATTACAAGAATATGCGTTTTCCGCAGTATGCAAACGAGCGTGAGAAGATAATATTTCTGCCTATAGAACTGAATCCGAATAAATTCTTAGGAGCTGAACCGCTGAAGGAGAACATGCTTGACTGTGAGGTGCTTGTACAATATGAGAACTTCTGGCAGTATCCTATGAAGCTACATTCTTATGGTACGAAGCTGCAGCAATTCGGCGATGAGATTTTTGGCAGTTCAGACGATGGATCGATTCAAGGAACGCTCAGTAATATAAGGCTGTTTAAAGATGAAGCTGATTATAGAGTGGCGTTTTGTGATGATGGCAGCTTTCTTTGTCACTCAAAGCGTAAGGGGCATAACGAAGAATATACAGTTCCTCATACGCCGTTTGCCAATAAGAACAAGATAAATAAAACGGTGTTCAGGCTGTCTGACGGAGATTACGGCAGGATCATTTACAACAATCGTTATATCGACCATGATACGGGAAAATGGATATACACAAGAAATGTGTACAATATTGTATGCTGTAATAAAGCGGCTTTCCGTGAGAAGATGTTCTATCGGAAAAAGCCTGACTTTGAATATACAAATTTACTTTATTTGAGATAAGGAGAATAGAAAAATGAGAAAAACAATAGCGTTAGCATTTTCTGCAATGTTCCTGCTTACAGGCTGCGGAAAGAATGTTTCGATCGGTGAAAGCAGTCAGGGAGCAGCTTCAACAGCTTCCGAAAAAAGCAGTGCAGATGGCGAAACCATAGTTATAACACTTCATCCTGAGTATGCACCTATAACCTGTGAAAACTTTGAAAAGCTTGTAAATGAAGGTTTCTATGACGGTCTTACCTTCCATCGTGTTGTTGAGGGATTCATGGCTCAGGGCGGTGATCCTCAGGGTACAGGTATGGGCGGAAGCGATGAAACCATCAAGGGCGAGTTTTCTTCAAACGGAGTAGATAACAAGCTTTCACATAAAAGAGGCGTAGTTTCAATGGCAAGAAGTCAGGATCCTGACAGTGCATCAAGCCAGTTCTTTATCTGCTACGATGATTCTTGCACATTCCTTGACGGCAACTATGCTGCATTCGGAGAAGTAACTGAGGGAATGAATGTTGTGGATGACTTCCTTAAAGTGCCGCGTTCTCTTGGCAGTGATGGTGACATATCATCCCCAAATACTGCCATTACAATGAAGACAGTTGTAATGATAGATGATGACGCAAATGGTGATCCGAGAGTCAAGATCACAATGGATGATTTCCTTGATGAATGATATGCTTAAAGTTCCGAAGATAAACGGGATCACTACTCCGTGCTATGTAATAGATGAAGCAAAGCTAATAAAGAATCTGGAGATATTAAAAGGTGTTCAGGACAGGACAGGGGCTAAGATACTTCTTGCACAGAAGGCATTCTCCTGCTATCATGTTTATCCGCTTATAGGAAAGTATCTTTCAGGTACAGCATGCAGCGGACTGTATGAGGCTAAGCTTGGCTTTGAGGAGATGGGCAAGGAAAATCATGTTTTCTCAGCGGCTTACCGTGAAAGCGAGATTGACGAGATAATAAGCTATTGCGGACATATCATATTTAATTCTTTTTCACAGCTTGACCGCTACCGTGACAAAGTACTTGCAGCCGGCAGGAAGATAGGACTTCGTATCAATCCTGAATATTCAACGCAGGAAGGGCATGAGATATACGATCCATGTTCACCTGTATCAAGGCTTGGCATCACACGCAGAAACTTCCTCAAAGACGATCTTGATGGCGTAAGCGGACTTCATTTCCACACTCTCTGCGAGCAGAATTCCGATGATCTTGAATCTACACTGGATGCGATAGAGGAAAAATTTGGTGATATACTGCCGAATATGGAGTGGATAAACTTCGGCGGCGGTCATCATATAACCCGTGAGGATTATGACATTCCACGTCTTGAACGCTGCATAAAGCGTATGCAGGAAAAATACGGACTTGAAGTTTTTCTTGAACCTGGAGAGGCAGTTGCACTTAATGCAGGATATCTTGTTACGGAAGTTCTTGATATTACAGAGAATGATATGCCGATAGCAATACTTGATACTTCAGCGGCGTGTCATATGCCTGATGTACTTGAAATGCCATATCGTCCGCCTCTTTTTGGGGCAGGAAAGGCAGGGGAGAAGGATTTTACCTACAGGCTTGGTTCACAGACCTGTCTGGCTGGCGACAGCATAGGTGAATACTCTTTCGATAAGCCTCTGGATATTGGTGACAGGCTTGTATTCGGAGATATGGCCATATATTCTATGGTCAAAAACAATACATTTAACGGTATGCCTTTACCGTCTATTATTCTCATGAAACAAGACGGAACATCTGAAATAATCAAAGATTTTGACTACAGTGATTTTAAAGGCAGACTTTGAATGATCAGCGAAGAATAGCAGAATGATACTGATATTCCGAGAGCCGTTCACAGTTATACTTGTAATAAGTACGACTGTGAACGGTAATTTTTATACTTGATGTAAATAATGTAACCGTTTTGTAGCAATTAGTACATATTCTGTTCAACTATTTGTATTTAAAATATGATATAATTATATATATTTTTTGAACGCCGATAAATTATTTTTATTACATTAATGCTTACAGGAAATCAGTAACGGATATTGGAGGTCCATATGATAATCAGAAAACGTGCAGCAGTATTTGTTTCAACACTAATTTTAGGTTCTGCTTTGACATATGATATTCCTTTGGATATAAACGGAATATGCGCTAATGCAGAAAATGAGTATAAAGAAGTAACATCACTTGGTGTAACATACAGGATATACAACGATCACGCTGAGGTAACAGATGGAAAAAATGCCTCCGGAAAAGTATTCGTACCCATGAAGATAGGCAGCAGTACTGTAACATCGATTACACAGGATGCTTTTAGGGGTTCAGACGTTACAGAGGTAAGTATGCCTACAGTCACTTATATCAGCAGCGGAGCATTCAAGGGCTGCAATAAGCTTACAGATGTTTATTTTTCCGAAAAACTGCAAACCATAGGTGCAGATGCATTTGCTGATTGTCCAAATCTTACCGCAGCTGTTCTTCCGCTGTCAACTGTAAGTGTGGGACTTAATGCTTTTGGCGGTGATGCTTCACTCAAATCATTAACTATTCTTAATTCGGAGTGTGCAATAGATGACAGAAATTCAACTATTTCCAATAAGATAAACAGTGATGGAAGCGCTTCCTATAATGGTTCTATAACAGGATATTCAGGTTCTACAGCAGAGAGATATGCCAGAAAGTATGGCTATAAATTTGTATCACTCGGTACTGATCCGGCTTTAACAACCACAACCACCACTACAACAAAGCCGTTTGTTACTCAGACTACTACAATCAAAAAAAGAACAACAACATCGACTACGACTACAACTACATCGACAACTGCAAAATCAGTAACTTCAGCATTGACTTCGTCCGTACCTGTTGTTTCTAAGACAGAAAATGTTACAGTTCCAATTACAGATGTAAAGGCTTCTCTGCATATATCAGATACTATTGCATATGAATCAGACGCAAAGCTGGGTATCCCACAAAGAGTTGTGCTTTCAGTGAATGGTACAGACGGCCTGTATTGCAGCACAAACATATATGTATATTATGATAAAGCTCTCAAATATGTTGGAGCTGTTCCGTCATCGCAGATATCTGAAAGTCTTTCTACTATTAAGGCTGAGGGTGATTCAGGAGATTTTGTCTTTCTGTCAACAGCAGGAAATGATGATCTTGGCAAAGATGGAGATATGTGGTATGTTGACCTTCTGCTTCCATCAAATGCCAAAAAAGGGGACAGCTACAAGGTGTATGTAGGTCAGCCGAAATACAAGGACAGAGCTCCGTCGCTGTTTACGAATTTCAGAGATGATGCGGCAGGCAAGGCACTGACTGCTCAGATATTCAGCATAAAAGCGGAGGGGACTATAAAAGTTGCGGAAGATCCTCCTGTTGTCAGCGGTGATATGAACGGAGATGGGATAATAGATGGCAAGGATGCCTCTATGATACTTGCTGAATATGTTTCATTATCAGTCGGTAACGGTTCGGTTCTTGACTCAGTAAAACTCAGAGCAGCTGATGTCAATGGGGATGGTCTTATCAGCGCAGTTGATGCCTCGGATGTGCTTTCTTACTATGCTTATA
>JAFOMV010000167.1 GCA_017418765.1 Ruminococcus sp.
CAGGCGCAAAGGCACTTGTTCTGCCGTCGGAGTTTGAGAGCCTTTCCATTTCTGTACTTGAGGCCATGAGCCTTTCCGTCCCTGTCATCGTCAACGGCATCTGCGAAGTGCTGAAAGGTCACTGCATAAAGAGCAACGGCGGACTTTACTACACCGACTATTTTGAGTTTGAGGGCGTTACCGACTACATCTTCTCCCATGATAAGGAATATGCTAAAATGCGTGAGAATGCCCTGAGATACGTGGAGGATAACTACCGCTGGGACGTTATTATGAGGGGATTTGACGAGATAATAGAATATATAGCCGTAGGCGACACTATTGGCTAACAGCTAAGGGCTAAAGGCTGATACAGCTTAACACAGAGAGGTGATACCATGCTGCTTATTTCACTGAAAGAACTTGAACACAAGGAGTACCATGATCACGCACATAATCTGCTGAGGGAATGCCTTAAAGTTTACGGCATAGCCTACAGCGAGGATACTCCCATAAACAAAAACGACATGGGCAAGCCCTCGCTTGCGGAATATCCGCACATACACTTCAATCTCTCCCACGCAAAGGGAATTTCCGCCTGCATAGTCTCAGGCAAAGAATGCGGCGTAGACTGCGAACAGGTGAGAAAATGCAGGCAGGGCGTAATGCACAGAGCCTTTACCGAAAGCGAAAGGGCACTGGTGGAAAGCCTGCCCGAGGATCAGCGAGACCTGATGTTCACAAGGCTGTGGACTCTCAAGGAAAGCTACGTCAAAGCTATTGGCATAGGTGTGTCATATCCGCTGGATACTGTGGGATTTTCTTTCGACGGTGACAACATAATCTCCACTAAAAATGACTGCTCTTTCCGTCAGTATCTCATTCACGGAAGCCGATACATAGTTTCGGTCTGCCTGCTGGACAAACCGCAGGAGTAGCATGTTGCACAATTTATACATGAAATTATCTCACTGTTTTTCAAAATAGAGACTTGCAAATCAATAAATTCTATGGTATAATAGTAAAGCTAATTGAAATGTGACCGACAGGGATCATTCCCTATTTTCATTCGGAGGTATTATTTATGTCAGTTTTAGAAATAATCGGAGGTATAGTTATCCTCCTCGTAAGCATAATCACAATTATAATATGCCTTTCACAGGAGCAGAAATCACAGGACAGCATGACAGCAGCTCTTACAGGCGCAAGCGCTGATTCCTTCTACGGCAAGAATGAGGGCAGAACAAAAGAAGCTATCCTCAACAAGATCACAAGAGCACTTGCCATTATCCTTTTTATTGCGATACTCGCAGTAAACATCGTTCCGCTCTTTACAAACAAGTAATCAAGCAGCCCTGTGACCTGAGTCATAGGGCTGTATTGCTTTTAGCCGTTAAGCGGCGTCACGAACAAAAACAAGGAGAATTATGTCAAGCAAAAAAAGAACATCATCCAAGAAAAATGCTTCCGCAGGAAGTGTGGAAAGCTACAAAAATAGAATAGTTACATTCCTCATGACCTATGATAAAAAGTCCATGCCCCTGAGTATGCTGGAATCAAAATGCCGCACAAAAAAGCAGGGGCGTGAAAACTTCACGGAGGCATTCTCTCAACTCCGCACCGAGGGCGTTATCATGATGAAAAAAGGCATGAAAGCTGCTCTCTGTTCAAGGGCAGGTGTTGTGCCTGCAACTATCACACGCCTGAGCAGAACTTTCGGATTCGCTGAGACTGACGAGGGGATCGAATACTTCATCCCCGGAAAGTGTATGCTGGGCGCTATGCCTAATGACCGTGTACTTCTGGCAGATATAGCCTCACGTACAGGTGAACCTGAGGGCGAAGTCGTTGATATTCTCGAATTCGGCAGCGATCAGCTCACGGGACGCATAGAATTTGTGGACGGCGAGCCCTACCTCGTACCCGATACCGCCGCAAAAAATCACATGATAATTTCTGTCCGTGAGAGCATACCTTTTGAAAACGGCGACAAGGTGCTGGCAAAGATAGTTTATCGAGGCAAACGTCACGCCGAGCATAAAGTCAAGATAATACTGGTATTCGGCAACTCGGAATATGCCGCTTCCTGCGCCGCTTCCATACTCATGATACACGGCGCTCCTACGGATTTCCCCGACGATGTTAAAAAGGAAGCCGTGAAGATCTCCGAGGGCGGCGTACAGGAATACTCATTCAACAACCGTGAAGACCTGCGTGATATGCCCATTTTCACCATAGACAGCGCAGAGTCAAAGGACTTAGACGACGCTGTATCAGTAGAGCGCACCCCAAAAGGCTACCGTCTGGGAGTTCATATTGCCGACGTTTCCCACTATGTAAAGGGCAACAGCGAACTTGACAAGGAGGCTATGCGGAGAGGCACAAGCATCTACTATGCCGATAAGGTCATCCCTATGCTGCCGAAAGAACTTTCCAACGGCATCTGCTCCCTTAATCCCGACGAAAACAGACTTACTCTCTCGGCTTTCATTGACCTTGACAGCGAGGGTGATATCCTCTCCTACCGTTTCTGCAAAAGCGTTATACGCTCCCGTGTAAAGGGTGTATATTCCGAGATAAATAAGATACTGGCAGGCGAAGAAAGTACTGAGATACGTGAGAAATACACCTCTGTCCGTGATGAGATTTATCTGATGGACGAGCTTGCAGACAAGCTCATAGCTAAAAAAGAACGCCGCCATGCTCCCGAAATAGAGACTACCGAAAGCAAGCTTATCATCGATGAAAACGGAATATGCTGCGGAGTCCTGCCACGTGAAAGAGGCAAGTCAGAGCGCATTATCGAAGAATTCATGCTCACCGCAAATGAAGCCGCCGCAAAGCTTGCCCGTGAAAAGGAGATACCTTTCGTGTACCGTATACATGAAGCTCCCCCCGAAGCAAAAGTGGAGAATCTCCATGAGGTACTTCCGAAATTCGGTCTGGAGTGTCCCCATTTCACTGAATTCAAGCCGCATCATGCCGCTGAGATACTCAGAAGCGCTAAGGGCACAGACAAGTTTGAAGCCGTAAACCTTATGGTGCTTCGCTCAATGGCAAAGGCAAAGTATTCCACAGAACCACTTGGTCACTTCGGTCTCGTCCTTGAGGACTATGCTCATTTCACTTCACCTATAAGACGTTATCCCGATCTTGCCATCCACCGCATAATCACCGATATACTCGCAGGCTATGACAACAAGTGGCTCAACAAGAGATACAGCGGATTTGCCGTAAATGCGGCTGAGCGCTCATCTGCGGCTGAGATAAGGGCTGTCACTATAGAGCGTGAATGTGAGGACTGCTATAAGGCTGAATATATGAAAGCTCACATCGGAGAGAGATTCAGAGCAAGGATATCAAGTGTCATGGAATTTGGTTTCTATGCCGAACTCCCTGATACAATAGAAGGACTTGTCCATATCCGTACCCTGCCCGAAGGTGAATATGACTACTCAGAACCTGTCTCACTGACAGAAAAATTCAGCGGTATTTCTTATTCTATCGGCATGGAGGTCAACGTTATCTGTTCGGCTGTAAATGTCAGCGATGGTACTATTGATTTTGTACTCGATAATGATGAGGAGGATTAAGCTTATGATAAAAATTACCGCAGCAGCTGCCGCCTGCGTGATCATCGCAGGTACTCTCTCAGGCTGTTCACGCAAGCCTGCCGAATCAGGCTCTCAGTCAATTTCATCTACCATTGTCTCAACTCAGGAGGTGACGAAACAGCCTGACCCTCTTGCCGTTACAGAAACAACTTCCGCCGTTTCTTCCACATCATCAGGTACAGTCACTATAACGACTGCCGCAGTTTCAACAACTTCCGCATCGAAAGTCACAGAACAGCCCGACCCTTTGGGCGGAGGTGCTTTCTCATATGATGACAACGGCGCTGTTGTGTTCGATGGAAATTCATCAGATAATGACGATGCCATACTCATATCAGCCGCTCAGAAGCTGTTTGAATCCGCTTGCAAGACTTATTGGCGATTTCTTGTTAACTGTCCCTACACTCTCGATTATAATTCCTACGTAGAGAATGATCTCGGATGGCAGTTTTACAAAATTACCGATCAGGGCATAAACTCACTTGCCGATGTAGAAAGAGATTACTGCAAGGTATTCAGTGACCGCTACCCCAATACCCTCACCGATAATTACCGTGAGCACAACGGCGCTGTATATGCTATAAACGGCGAAAGAGGCGCTCATCTTTACTATTCCGCCTCCAAGATAACGGGCATAAGCTCACGAAGCGCAGACGAGATAGTATTCACCGTCGAAAATTACTATGACGGCAGTGATTTCGGTGACGCACCCTATTCCGAAACAGACACCTTCTCAGCCGTTATTGACGGCGATACATGGAAAGCAGGCATATTCACCCTGCCATACTGATCTTTAAAGGAGCAAATTATGGAAACACCAGAAATATTATATATGGTAGTCCCATGCTACAACGAGGAAGAAGTCCTCAATGAGACTGCATCACAGCTTAAAGCAAAATACACTTCACTTATCGAAAGAAAGCTTATAAGTCCCGAAAGCCGTGTTGTTTTCGTCAATGACGGCTCTAAGGACAAAACATGGAGCATTATTCAGGAACTCCATAATTCTGACCCTGATTTCTTCTCAGGTATCAACCTTGCCCATAACAGCGGCCATCAGAACGCTGTACTTGCAGGCCTTACAACAGTAAAGGATATCTGTGATATGGCAATAACTATGGATGCCGATCTCCAGGACGATATAAATACTATAGACGCAATGGTTGAAAAATACTACGAAGGCAATCAGGTAGTCTACGGCGTGAGAAGTGCCCGTGACACCGACACTTTCTTCAAGAAATTTACTGCTGAGGGATTCTACAAATTCATGAAGGTAATGGGTGCAGATGTGGTATACAATCACGCTGACTTCCGCCTTATGAGCAAACGTGTTCTCCAGGAACTTGCTAACTTTAAGGAGGTAAACCTTTTCCTCAGAGGTATGGTACCGCTAATAGGATTCCAGAGCTGCAACGTCTACTATGAACGCCATGAGCGTTTCGCAGGCGAAAGCAAGTATCCGCTGAAAAAAATGCTCGCATTTGCCATAAACGGTATAACCTCTTTCAGCACAAAGCCATTGAAGCTAATAACTACTCTTGGATTCATCATGTCTGCCGTAAGCATATGTGCATTTATCTGGGCTTTCATAGCTAAGATAGCAGGCTTCTCTGAGCATGGCTGGTCAAGTACTATGTGTTCGATATGGCTCATAGGCGGCCTTCAGCTTCTCTGCCTGGGTATCATAGGCGAATATGTTGGCAAAATATACGCTGAGGTAAAACAGCGTCCGAGATTTATCGTAGCTGATTTCATAAACAAGGGAACAAGCAATAACAGCTGAATATTATAAAAATGCCGCCCTCCTGCGGAAACTGCGCTGCTCATATAAAACTTCGATATGAGTATCACGGTCATGCAGGGGGAGCGGCATAACTTATTATCAAGGCAGTACCGCACAAGGATAATGCTCAGCTTTGTGCGGTGCTGCCTTAACTTTATTTTGCTTCTATAAAGCCATTTATCTGCTTTTCAAATATATTTTTTATCCGTTCATAGGAAAAATCTTCGAGGCGTTTACGCTGTCCCTTTATGAGATATTCTCTCAGTTTTTCATCGTGGACTGTTCTGTCTATAACTGCGGAAACGAACTCGGGTGAGTTATCATCGAGAAGGATACCGCAGCCTCCGAGAGTATCGGAGATAGCTGCTGCGTCATATGCGATTATGGGTACATCAAAGAACATTGCCTCAGCAAGAGGTACGCAGAATCCCTCATGCTCGCTCATACAGACAAAGGCGGATGCTGTGCGGTAATATGCCAGTATTTCGGGGAAACGGATATGTCCTGTAAATATAACATCATCGCCTATACCGAGAGCGGCGGCGTACTTCACCAGACGCTCATAGTAATTCTCCATGCCTGCATATGAACCGCAGAGGATGAGCCTTGCCTGCGGGTCACGCTTCTTGTAGCAGAAAAATGCACGTATCAGGTTTTCCTGTTTCTTGTTGGGAGCAATTCTTCCTACGAAAAGGAGATTTGTTCTTCCGTCGCCGTATTTCTTCATTACCGCTTCATCGGGAGCCTGCTTGTAATCCTCGAAGCGTATGAGAATGGGTCTTACGTCAATAGGGCAGGTGTAGCCCATTTTCAGCAGTTCGTTCCTGTTGTAGGCAGAATCCGCCAGTACATATTCCACCTTGTCACGGAGGTACTCAACGCCCTTATAGCCGTATTCCGTAAGCTTAGCGGCTTCGGTGCTGTATGGACGAAAGAATCCGGGAGGAGTGATATTGTGGTAGACCATTATCCTCCTGCACTTGTACTGCTCTATCTTGAAGGTAAGGTCTGTGCCTGTGGACTTGTGATATATGAGGATATCGCTGTTTTTAAGGTCTTTCAGCTTATCCGTATAGGAGGCTATGCCTCTCGGAAGTCTTTTATCGATATTCTCGGCATATATCTCCGATTTGAAGCCCATATCCTTCAGCGCACCGCTGAGAGCTATGGTGTCATTTCCTATTGCGTCACCGAATGAAAGAGTAGGAAGAAGCTGTACTATCCTCATACATTCTCCTGCTTTCCGAGGAATTTGCGGAGTTCCTCGTTTTCTTTCTCAAGCTTATCAAGACGCATTATAAGCTCTTTATTGGCAAGTTCAAGAGTTTCCACTCTGTTCGCCATATCATCTGATGTATTCTCTGAAAGACCGTTGAGTGCAGTTACTATACCGGAATTTATGCCGTTCTGTTCTTCTGTGATAGGCTCTACATAGAACTTAGTCAGCTTGCGGATGACCTTTTTGAAAAAAACTTTCAGCGGATTTCCTTTCAGCTCCTTGTATGGCTGAACATTGTAGTTTGAGTTGAGGAAATCAAGAGCCTCCTTAACTGAGCCGCCAGCCTGCGGAGTTTTCTTATAGGGCACATCCTCAAAGCTGAGCATATCTCCTGTGAGGCCTTTTTCTTTTATCTCACGCTTTATGTCAGCCATTATTTCCTCAATGTTTATGTTGTTCTCTTTCATTTTTTGTCCTTTCAAGTTTTATTGATACAGCTGTATGCTCACTTCTTTATGGCAACAGCCGCATAGTCCTGACTGCCGAATATCATATCCGAGACTTTCTTCATAGCCTTGTTGAATTCCTCACTTTCGCCTCCGCTTATTTTCAGCTCAGGTATGCTGTGAGGAGGTCTGCTCTGCTCGGTGTAGATTATCTCCACATCCGTGAAGCCTGCCTTTTCAAGGAAGTACTGCAAAGTCAGCGGATGTACGGGCTTGATGTGGGAGGGGTCGATGTAGAAAGCATTTGTATATATGGAAAGGGATGTAGGATTCGGAGTCTCGATGATGATACATCCGCCCTTTTCCAGCTTTTCGTAAGCGGTATTGCAGAGGGCGATTATCTCGCCTGTTTTCATATGCTCCACCACCTGCCCCACGAATATGCCGTCGGTCTTTTCCATTTTTGCAAGATAAGCCGTACCGTCGCCGCAGTGAGCTTTCAGCCCCTTGCTGATGCAGTAGTCGGTGTATGGCTCGTATATGTCAACTCCCTCTGCGTTGATGCCGTTATCCTTCATCAGTGAGAGGAATTCTCCACGTCCGCAGCCGATATCAAGAACGTGTTTCTTGTCCCTGAAGTATTTCAGGTAAGCCTCCTGCGCCTTCTTCACGCTTTCGATACTTCCACGGAAACGGTTCTCAAAATCGAAATAGTCGATATCGGTGTAATCGTCCGAAACACTGACAGGAACCGAAACAGCGGCTTTTTCGTATACAACTCCGGTCTTCCTGCCGCCCGCTGCCGATTTCTTTTCAAGTGAACGCACCTTTGACTTGACAAATTCCGTTTCACTGCCAAGGCGTTCAAGAAGCGCATTATTATTGCGGACGTTGACGCTTACGGTATCAAGGTCACGGCGCAGATCACTTTCGTTCTCTTTAAGCGGCACACGGCTGCTGCCGATATCCTTGTCGAGAGCCTCGAATGCAGGGAGGATACAGCCGAAAATACGCCTTTTCAGCCATCCCTTTATGCCTTTCGCATTGTTTATATCGTACAGGAATTTAGAAATATTACTGCTCATAGTCAGACACTCCATTTATGTTTTATTCTCGTTATTCCTGCGTCTCCTGTGTTCGATATCATTTCTGCCTTGTATATCTGTCGGCAGTAATCCACGGGGATGCCGTCCCCTGTTTCAATGGCGAAGTCGAAGCTGTATTCCGACGGAAGGAGCAGAACGTCCTCCAGTATTATTTCGGCTTTTCCGTCTTTTGTCAGGGTTATGTCACCTGTGCGGTCTATCCTTGTGTTAGTGCCGTAGCACTGTATGCCCTCACGGTTGAAAATGCCTATTCCGAAAACAGCGTCCTCAACGGTCTCGCTGACGGTATAGTCGATAACAAAGCGAATAGTCTCGCCTGTGCGGAAAATATTCTTCTCTTTGCCGTCCTCGCCGTATGAAGTTATGGACTTTATACGTGCCTTGCCATTGCCCCAGCGTTTGCCGTTTTCCTCTGTAGGAACTTCGGTATTGCTGACTTTTCCGTTATCCTGCATTTCACGGCTCATGAAATCAAGATATTCCAGGTCAACTTCTTTCGGAGGTCCCATAGCTTTGATAAGACCGTCATATATCCAGATGGAGCGGTCACATATCTGCTCTATCTGACCGAGAGAGTGGGAAACAATAACAATAGTAGTCCCCTGAGCCTTTATCTCTTTCAGCCTTGCGAAGCATTTAGCCTGAAAGTTTGCATCGCCAACAGCCAGTATCTCGTCGATGAGGAGTATGTCTGCGTCAACGTTTATCGCAACGGAAAATGCAAGACGCATATACATACCTGATGAGTAGGTGCGTACAGGGTCATCAATAAACTGTTCGAGCTCTGAAAAAGCTATGATATCATCAAGTCTTGCGTCTATTTCCTTTTTTGTCAGACCGAAAATAGCGGCGTTGGTGTAGATATTCTCTCTGCCGCTCATATCGGGATGAAAGCCTGCACCAAGCTCGATAAGGCTTGAAACACGTCCGTTCATGATTATGGTGCCGCTGTCAGGATACATTATCTTTGTAAGAAGCTTCAAAGTTGTGCTCTTGCCGCAGCCGTTTCTGCCGATAAGTCCGACAGCTTCGCCCTTGTTTACAGTAAAGCTTATGCCTTTGAGCACCTGTCGCTTTTCGTATCTGTTCCTTTTTCGGAAAAGCAGTCTTTCTTTCAGCTGCGAGCCTTTGTCAAGGTAGACCTTGAAGCTTTTGGTTATATCCTTTACGATTATTGCCTGTTCACTCATCACAGTTCCTCCGCAAAGCGTCTCTGAAGCTTGTTGAAAACGATACCGCCGAAAATAAGGAAGAATACTCCCAGACCTGCCGCAGAAATGAGAGAGGTCAGGTCGGGCATCTGCTTGTAGTAAAGCACATCACGGTAGCAGCCTATGACATGGGTCATGGGGTTGAGACCGAAAACAGGCAGAAGTCTGTCAGGTATCATGGACTTGTCGTACATTATGGGAGTCATATACATCCAGACCATAGAGACTATACCGAGAATATGTTCAAGGTCACGGAAGTATACTGTCACAGCAGATGTCAGCAGAGCCATTCCCAGAGCAAGGAGATATTCCACCGCCATTATTACGGGAAGCGTCAGCAGGGCGGCGAAGTTGAAGCCTGTCCCTGAGACTATGATTACTGCGAATATTACAAGGAAGCACAGCAGCATATTGACGAAGCAGCTTGTGACATAGGATATGGGGATGACCATACGTGGGAAGTA
>JAFOMV010000168.1 GCA_017418765.1 Ruminococcus sp.
ACAATTATACGGAACAAACTCAGGCAGTGTATACCGCTCCGCCTACACAGGCTGTTCATACAGAACCTCCTGCACCTGTAGCTACAGAGCCCCCTGCACCGGTAGTTCCTGATCCACCACCGGCACCTGCTGAAACTCCCGCTGAAAACGGAGGCGGCGGAGAGGCTGCTGAACAATAACAAGAATAAAGCCATAGTATATCTGATTCGGAGTACTATGGCTTGCTTTATACAATAGGAGGACGGTATATGACGCACGAAGAAAAAGCTCTTTCTTATTTCAGCGATAAATTCCATTGTTCGCAGTCTGTACTTGCTGCGTATTCAGACGAAATAGGACTCACCGAAGAACAGGCTTTAAAGATATCATGCTGCTTCAATTCAGGTATGCGCAGCGGTGAAGTATGCGGTGCTTGCTCTGGGGCATTAATGGTGCTCGGCATGATTTATGGACAGTCAGATAAAAACGATACCCAAAGCCGTGCCAAATCAAATCAGATGGCCGAATGCTTCCTTGAACGCTTTAAAAAGACAAACGGTACATACATATGCAATGAGATACTCGGATGTGATATCAAAACACAGCAAGGTAGAGAATATGCGCTTTCACACCAGCTTTTTACCACCACATGCCGAAATATGGTATCACTTGCTGTAAGTATCCTCGAGGAAATACTGTAGGTTTAAAAATCCCCAAAGCGACTTTAAGATCACTTTGGGGATTTTCGATTTCTGACAATATTTTCTATTAAACTCCTGCGATCACGAAGAAACAAGCTCCCCGTTTGCATCAAGGTCAATATCTATGACATCGCCTGCTGAGAGATTGCCGCCTATGATGCGCTTTGCCGCAAGAGTTTCAACCTTGCTCTGAATGAATCGTCTAAGCGGTCTTGCGCCAAATGTCGGGTCATATCCGCAGTCAACGATATACTGCTTTGCCTTGTCGCTTACATTTATCCTGATATGCTTATCATCAAGACGCTTTTGCAGACTTGCCAGCATAAGGTCAACGATGCTCATTATCTCGTTTTTACTGAGCGGCTTGTAGTAAATTATCTCATCAAGACGGTTGAGGAACTCAGGTCTGAACTGTGATTTAAGCAGAACGTCGACCTTTGCTCTTGCCTCCTCGCTTATCTCGTTATTCTCATCGATACCTTCGAGGATGTATGGTGAACCGAGGTTAGATGTGAGGATTATGATAGTATTCTTGAAATCAACGGTACGTCCCTGAGAATCGGTGATACGTCCGTCATCAAGCACCTGAAGAAGAATGTTGAATACATCGGGGTGAGCCTTTTCTATCTCGTCAAAGAGAACTACTGAATAAGGCTTTCTGCGGACTGCCTCTGTAAGCTGACCGCCCTCGTCATATCCCACGTATCCAGGAGGCGCTCCTATCAGACGGCTTACAGAGAATTTCTCCATGTACTCACTCATATCGATACGTATGATATTTCTCTCATCGTCAAAGAGTATCTCGGAAAGTGCCTTTGCAAGCTCTGTCTTACCAACACCTGTAGGTCCGAGGAAAAGGAATGAGCCGATAGGTCTGTCAGGCGACTGTATACCTGCACGGGAACGGAGTATAGCCTCGCTGACCTTTGTAACAGCTTCGTCCTGACCAATGACACGCTTGTGGAGAAGTCCTTCCAGTCCCAGTATCTTTTCCTTTTCGCCTTCCATCAGCTTTGACACAGGGATGCCTGTCCAGCGGCACACTATCTTAGCTATCTCGTCTTCTGTAACTCTGTCACGAAGCAGTCTATCGCCCTTCAGGTCTTCCTCAGCCTGCTTTTCAAGGCTTTCCAGTTCCTTTTTAAGCTGCGGCAGTCTGCCGTATTCCAGCTCAGCGGCCTTGTTGAAATCATACTCACGCTTAGCCTTTTCAATTTCACCGCCTATCTGCTCCAGTTCCTCACGAAGCTTCTGAACAGCTGAAATGTCATTTTTCTCGTTTTCCCACTTAGCTTTCATGGAGTTGAACTTCTCACGAAGCTCTGCAAGCTCCTTCTGAATTTCTTCAAGGTGCTCCTGAGAAATACTGTCGCTTTCTTTTTTCAGAGCAGTCTCCTCTATCTGGAGCTGTATCATCTTACGGTTTATCTCGTCAAGCTCAGTAGGCATAGAATCCATCTCAGTGCGGATAGTAGCGCAGGCTTCGTCCACAAGGTCTATCGCCTTATCAGGGAGAAAACGGTCAGTGATATATCTGTTGGAGAGTGTAGCTGCTGAGATAAGAGCGTTATCGCTTATCTTAACACCGTGATATACCTCATAGCGTTCTTTCAGTCCACGAAGTATGGAGATAGTATCCTCAACGCTTGGCTCATCGACCAATACAGGCTGGAAACGTCTGCCGAGAGCCGGATCTTTTTCGATGTACTGGCGGTACTCATTGAGAGTTGTAGCGCCGATACAATGCAGCTCGCCACGTGCAAGCATAGGTTTGAGGAGGTTGCCTGCATCCATAGCACCATCCGACTTACCTGCACCTACTATGGTATGAAGCTCATCGATAAACATGATTATCTGTCCGTTGCTGTTCTTTACTTCATTGAGAACAGCTTTCAGACGTTCCTCAAATTCACCTCTGTACTTGGCACCTGCCACCAGTGCGCCCATATCGAGCGAGAACACCTTGCGGTCTTTCAGGTTGTCAGGAACATCTCCTGCAACGATACGGAGAGCAAGTCCCTCAGCAATGGCAGTCTTACCAACGCCCGGCTCACCGATGAGTACAGGGTTGTTCTTGGTCTTTCGTGAAAGAATACGGATAACATTTCTTATCTCGCTGTCACGGCCGATAACGGGGTCAAGCTTATTCTTTTTAGCAAGTCCCACAAGTTCCTGACCGTACTTAGTGAGGACATCGTAGGTATCCTCTGGATTTTCATTTGTGACACGGGTATTTCCACGCACTGACATAAGAGCGCTGAGGAAGCTGTCACGGGTGATATTGAAAGTTCTGAGAAGCTGTGAAGTGTCTCTATCCTTGCAGTCGATAAGTGACAGCATGATATGTTCAACGGAAATGAACTCATCCTTCATATTTGAAGCTACGGATTCAGCATTAGTCAGTACACGGTCAGCTTCTGCTGAGAGAGACATCTGAGCGCTTCTGCCGCTTCCTGTTACCTTTGGCAGCATATTTATCTTCTTATCGGTCTCGGAATCGAATATATCCACATCCACGTTCATTTTCTTCAGCAGCTGAGGGATAAGTCCGTTTTCCTGCTTGAGAAGTCCTGAGAGAAGATGTATTGGCTCGATAATGCTGTTGGACTGCATAACGGCAATATTCTGCGCCTTCCTTACAGCGTCGATGGATTTCTGAGTCATTTTTTCTGCATTCATATATATATATATCCTCCTTTATAATGAGTTACTGTACTAAATCATTTATTTCTGCTACAAGATGTATCTTTGCAGCATATCCACATACTCCTTTTCCAGCTGCGGAGCGTACTGCATGAACTCATCAGGAGCCGAAAAATAAGTCTGTATGGACTTGTTCAGATGTGTCAGATAGCTGCTTATAGCCACCCCTGCCTTCTCATCATCAAGTCCGCTTTCAAGAAGCTTTCGTGTAAAGCATCCCGAAGTCAGCTCAAATCCGTAATCATCCCTGCCATTAGCGTTAAGCAGAGCATTTTCCAGCTTTGCCCGATATATGAAAAAGCTGTTGAAAAGGTCAATAAGACTTCCGCTCTGAGTACGTATCTGCACTCTGAGTGTACCAAGCTTATCATCAGGCGAACGTTCAAGTTCCACCTTATAGCTTATAGTCGGTCGGTATTTATAATCCAGTGCGGTTTTCAGCGTCATAAGCGATGCAGAGCGCTGCTGCTGTATCTGAAAACTGCTGCTTACTAATTCGGAGAGCGAGGCGAATATCTCCCTCATTCTCATTTCCGGAGTAACGCAGGACAAATGCTCGGCAAGTATCTGATTTATAAGATTTGAGCGGCTTGTACCGAGACGGTAAGCCTGACGGTCAACAGCCTTGATAACATCGTCCATAAGCACCAGACTGTATACACTTTTCTTCATAGCGTTCCTCCTTTCGATGATTACATGATACCACATATTATAGAATTTGTCAAGCAGATTATATAATCTTTCACGCAAGTTTCACATTTATGCCTGCTATTTTCATTTCATATAAGTATATTTAGACAGCGCCGTACAAAACACGCCGGATGTCTTTGCGAGGCCCTGCTTATACGTACTGTAAATATATAAAAAAAATCCATCCCGAAGGATGGATGAAACGCTCCAAACGGCAAAGCCGCTTAGCACTGTGGAGCGTGCCATAGACTTTAAGTTAAAACAAGTTATTGAGAATAGAAAACATGAAAAAATTACAAATGAAAGGGGTTAGTTTTATTTTTTGACAAAACTATCTCTATGGCGAGCAAGTGAACTAATATTCAGTATCAAGCACATGAGAGGGGAGGGTACTTGATATTGAACACCAACAATCTTCATTTGCTGTAATTATTATAGTTCAAATCAACGTATTTGGCAATATATATTTGTAAACAGAACTATATTTATGTATACTTTTCACTTGATTTTCGGTTTTTTTGCGGTTAACTTTTTATTAATTAGTATTATAATATATCAAGTTAATATTTCATGTGTATTTTCGGCTGCATTTTGATTTTTGTTTTAGCCAAGCCCATCCGGAATTCTCCCGTCAGCGTGGAAAAGTCTTGTTTCTTATTATACCAAAGGTAATATATATAATAAAAAATACAATTTGACAAATCATTATCACACTTTAAATTTTCAGGCTTCAGCACTTTTAGTTAACTGTTATAACACCTATTTTTCAAAAAATCATCGCCGACCACATCCTGAAACATGATCGGCGATGATGCTATTGAGGTATCAGTTTTCATATATCTTGTCATCATATTTGAAGAAGACAAGATTGATAGTCATATTGCCGTTAAGAGCACGCAGCTCATCAACGAATTTCTTCTGATCGATGTTTTCGAGAACATCAACGCTGTAGATAAGCTCAAACAGTGTACCGAAGTTGGTAGTCTTTACCCTTCTGAGCTTGTGGAATGTCGTGTACTTGTTGAGTACAGGCTCAAATACTCCCTGATAATCAAGATTCTCAGGTATAGCTATCTTCAGCGTCATATGTCTTTTCTTGCATCCGCCGAAGTCGATCTCACTCATTACAAAGAGAACCGCACCGAGAAGTACAAAGAATACTATAGCAAATCCGACAAATCCCATTCCGCAGGCAACGCCTACTGCCATTGAGAAGAAGATATAGGAAATATCTTTAGGATCTCCTGCAACACTTCTGAACCTTACCAGCGCAAGAGTACCTGCAAGGCTTATAGCGCCTATCTGTGTATTTACAAGAAGGAGTATCAGCGTAACGATGGTGGGAAGCATAACCATTGACATTACATAGCTCTGTGAGTATCCTTCTTTTCTGTGAGTAACGATGTATATCAGGCTTATCAGCGTACCCAATATGACAGCCGATATAAGGCAGAATAGAAATTCGCCAGGTTTAAGCCCCGAAAGAACGGTGCCTGAACTGTTAATGATCGAATCAGATTCACTGTACCTTGATAAAACATTGCCGAAAAAACCATTTGGAAACATAAAATCACACGCTCCTGTTCATAATACTGTTATTTAACATTGTTATCCCTGATATATATATTTTTTCTTGAGAACTGACACTTCCTCTGCTCTCTACCTGACTTTTGATAAAGTTCTGATAAGCTCTGCCGTACTTGGAAAAACTTGTCTTGTATATCTCAAGCTCAGATAGCTTTTTAACGAGCCAGTCCGGTATAGCATTTGAGACTTTTACTTCCATAAGCCGCTGATCTGCACCTATGATGTAATTGCCGTAGCTTTCATAGTTAAGGCCAAGATCGTAACGTCTTTCGGTTATCTTCCTGTCAAAGGTTAGTCTGAAATCACTGTCATATTTACCGAAGAAAGCTTCTCGCTAATAACTGATATACTGCTTGGGAGCGACCGGATAATTTCCAAGAAATACATCCAGCTCTCTGAATACCTGTTCAGTTATGTATTTGTTCATCTCAGGCTTTGAACGATCTCTGAAGTAAGCATCCGATTCTGCAAGTGTCATCTGTACTCGCC
>JAFOMV010000169.1 GCA_017418765.1 Ruminococcus sp.
ATCACAGGCATACTTACCGATCAGCTCGGTATCTCATCAGACAGGATATATGTAAAGTACAGCGAGGTAGCAAACTGGGGCTGGAACGGCTCTAATTTCTGAGGTGATAAACATGAAACTAAAAAGAACATACGCATTTCTTGTAGCCGCCGCTATGTGCTTCTGTATGCCTGCCTATACAGTTTCACCTGTTACGGTATATGCAGGCTATGAATATTCGGGTACAGAATGTGCCCCTGCACACGATACATCACGTAATGTACAGGCAGAAGGCGTAGGAAATCCATTTAAATTCGGCGAAAGAAATACTCCCGAAAATGCATCGGCAGCTGAAATTCGTGCAATAAATCACAAAATGACTGTACAGGAGGTCAAGTACGCTCTGTACAAGGAGATCGACGAGCATTGGGAGCTC
Source organism: Ruminococcus sp. (assembly GCA_017418765.1). The sequence continues at coordinate 416 of JAFOMV010000169.1, forward strand.
ATATCCACACGTCTTGGTCAGAACGAACGAGAAAAGGTATATGCTCTGTTTCTCGGACTTGGAACAAGAGAATCAACTCTCGGCGGAAACGGCGACGGCGCAGACATCGAAACAGCTTTTTCCGAGGGCTTCGGTGTAAGTTCTGCTCATGCTTACGGTACTCTGCAAACTGCTGTTACGGCTTTTGCTGACTGCAATCCCACTTTTATGAAAGAGGATAATGTCCCTGAAATGTATCAGTATACCTTCAACGAATCAAATTTCTATGACGCTATCGTATCAAATCATATGGGTATACGCAAAATACTCCATTTTGCCGAGATATGCATAAATCAGGAGCACCTGACAGGATACCATGTAATACGAAACAGTCTGAAAGGCTTCAATACAGGATGGAGCAATAAGGTAGATGATGACGGCGCTTATCGTACTTATGCCGATGAGATATGCTCTATGGCACAGTTTTACTATAACGACGGACATCTCTATGATAATATCTTCACATGGACAGGCTCGGAGGCTGCTGCACCATACCGTAACGCTGACCGCTGGAAATGGTGGGGTGACGGTGTTCCGTCTATGGCAGAGGTAGGAAACGGCTCACAGCCTGCTGTTACATCATCTACAGAAACAACCACCGTAACATCGACAACTTCTTCAACAACTTCCACAACATCCACTGTTTCATCTTCATCGTATAACGGGAATATCATTTACGGCGACTCAAACTGCGACGGAAAAATCGACCTTTCTGATGCAGTCCTCATAATGCAGACTATGTCAAATCCATCTAAATACAGCCTATCCGAACAAGGCAGACGAAACGCCGACTGCTCAGGCAGCAATGACGGTGTTACCAACGGTGATGCACTTGCTATACAAAAATATATGCTGAGGCTGATAGCATCACTTCCCGAAACCAAATAACATAAAGCTGCATTTTACGCAAAAGCTAACGGGCGAACACTGTTCGCCCGTTTTTATGTTCATATAAGGCAGGTATCGTCCGCAAAGCTTGTCCTGCATAAATATAATCCCCTATAAAGGCTCAAATGTCAATGTCAGCTTATAGATGATTTAGCATAAGCTGTAAGTATAGCAGAAGCATCTACGCCGTTGATTATCCCATCAGAATTCATATCAGCCAGTTCTCTCTGACGTTCATTCATCTGTGAAGCCTTGCCGACGGATACCCTTGCATAATCGCTCAGCACAAAGGAAGCATCCACGCCGTCAAGCACGCCATTGTTGTTGGCATCACCATAATTTCGGGGCGCACGTGTGCCTGCCATTTCTTCTTTAGTCTGAACATATATCTGGTCCCAGTAACAGACACCGTTTGAATAAAACAGACCAACTCCGATATAATTGTAATCGGGATTGAGAAGATTCTTTCTGTGACTTTCAGAATCTATCCAGCTTTTAACAGCAGATTCAGGAGTAGTCTGACCATAAGCCGCATTTTCAGCCGTTTTGCTCCAGGGGATATGGTAGTCGACAACTATGGAGCTGAAAGACTGGCCGTTTGGTCTGGTATGGCTGAATGAAACAGCAAGCTCCTCAGCACGTGCTGCGGCAGCCCGTGTAAGTGCAGAACATAATTTAAGCTCGCTCAGACCGTTATCACGTCTGTATTTATTAACTAATGCAGCTACTCTTTCCGCATTCACTTCATTCACTGAACCAACAAGCCGATGTTCAGTTTCAACAGGCGAAAAAGAAGCCGCAGCCGTATTGATAGGAGCTGCACACATCACAGTCATAAATGCTGACAGGGCAGCAATAAGTTTTTTTTTCATATTATTCACCCTTGGTAAAACAGTATTGTTGTCTACATTATACCATTAGTTATACAAAAAGTCAATGTGTAATGTCAAAGTCTACAGAAACGTCAATTGGGATAAAAATAAATATGCACAATAAACAAAGAACCGCACCAGTAAGGTACGGTTCTGGATGAGTTAAGTAAAATTTAAATTACTTGAGCTCGATTGTAGCGCCAGCTTCTTCAAACTTAGCCTTAAGCTCGTTAGCCTCAGCCTCTGAAACGCCTTCCTTGATAGCCTTAGGAGCAGCCTCAACTATCTCCTTAGCTTCCTTAAGGCCAAGACCGAGAACTTCCTTAGCAACCTTGATAACAGCCATCTTAGCGTCACCGAATGAAGCAAGGATTACGTCGAACTCTGACTTAGCAGCAGCATCTCCGCCAGCAGCACCGCCAGCAGCAGGACCAGCAGCAACTACAGCTGTTACGCCGAATTCCTCCTGGATTGCGTCTACGAGCTCTGAAAGCTCGAGAACTGAAAGAGTCTTGATATCTTCAATAAACTTTGTGATCTTCTCTGAAGCCATGATAATAATC
>JAFOMV010000170.1 GCA_017418765.1 Ruminococcus sp.
CATCTGAGATACCGCCGTCCTCGTAGTACTGAGTACAAGCCTCAGTTGTGATAGTGAAGCCCTGAGGAACAGGGAGACCGATGTTTGTCATCTCAGCCAGGTTTGCGCCCTTACCGCCGAGAAGCTCTCTCATGTTGGCATTACCTTCTGAGAAAAGGTAACAATACTTATTTGCCATTGGTGTATACCTCCATTTTTAACATTACCGAACAGCAGCCCGAATGGACATACTATTCCAGTTACTTACTATTATACCATAACTTGCACAGAAAAGCCATATAGAATCTGGTAAAATTATCCTGTTGAAAAACGTTGAATTTACACAAAAATATTGTATGAATTATAAAATCGAGAAAAAATACTTGCATTTATAGTTAAAGTATGTGAAAATAAAAACATATATTGTATTTAATAATAAAGGTACTGTTTTTGAAATGCGGGCGAAATGCTTGTATCGGATGGCGGAGATGCATTTGGAATGTATGCTAAAGGCGGCTGATACAGGAACTGCCGCTGACAGACTGATATATAAATTTATATACAGGAGGAACACAAAATGAACAAAGCAATAATTTTAGCAGGCGGACAGGGCAAGCGAATGAAAGCCGATATGCCAAAGCCCCTTTTCAAGGTTTTAGGCGAACCTATGCTGGAATGGGTGATATCTGCCTGTGAGGGCGCAGGCATTTCCGATATCTGCGTTATCAAGGGCTTTATGGGCGAAATGATAGACGAGTATCTCGGAGGCAGATACACTACCGCACTTCAGGCTGAAAGACTTGGCACAGGTCATGCTGTAATGCAGGCTATCCCGTTCATGAAGGATGATGAAAGCGGCAATACTCTTGTACTCTGCGGCGATGCACCTTTCATTGATGACGAGACTATCAAGGCTTCATTGGAAATGCACGTACAGCAGAACAATGCCGTTACAGTTATCACTGCTGAACTTGACCAGCCAAAGGGCTACGGACGAATCATCCGTACTAAGGACGGCATAAGCGGTATCGTTGAGGAAAAGGATGCTTCTGCTGAACAGCGTGAAATAAAGGAGGTCAACTCAGGAGCTTACTGGTTCAGGACTGCCGATCTTATTTCTCTGCTTGGCAAGATAACCTGCGATAATGCTCAGCATGAATACTATCTTACCGATACCATCTTCCTTGCTATAAAGGAGGGGAAGAATGCAGGTGCTTACAAGTCAGAGAACGCTGATATCATCAAGGGTGCAAATGACAGAAAGGATCTCCTTGCACTGAACGATTACGCAAGGATGGAAGTTATCGGCAAGCACCTTGCCAACGGCGTTGAGTTCATATGTACCGATGGAGTAGTTATCGACAGACACGTTGAGATAGGTGCAGGCACACAGATACTTCCCGGCACTATAATAAGAAAGAATACCATAATAGGCAAAAACTGCAAGATAGGCCCCAATACTGTTATTGAAAACTGCACTCTCGGCGACAACGTAAATCTCCATGCAGTACAGGCGTTTGAATCAGTCATAGAGGAAGGCGTAGCCATCGGGCCGTATGTTCATCTCCGTCCTGACACAAGGATATGCACAGGCGCTAAGATAGGCGACTTTGTAGAGATAAAGAATTCCAATGTAGGTGAAAAGACAGCTATAGCTCACCTTGCATATATCGGTGATACTGATATCGGCAAACGTGCGAATATCGGCTGTGGTACAGTTACTGTCAACTATGATGGCATCGAAAAGAGCAGATGCGTTATCGGGGATCACTGCTTCGTGGGATGCAATACAAATCTTATCGCACCTGTAAAGCTGGGCAAGGCTGTATATACTGCCGCAGGAACTACTGTTACCCGTGATGTTCCTGATTATGCTCTTGCTATCGACAGGGGAGTGATGAAAGTGAATGAGGGCTATACTCTCCGTAAGCTGAAATCACAGATAGGACATTCATATATAAATAACAAAAAGTGAGCGTGGTGATCTCCGTCGGAAGCGGCTGATGACAGTTTCAGCCGTTTTTGGCGTGCATATGATCCTGTATGGAATTTTTTGAATACTATTTTGATGGGAGAAATGATGATGAGCAGCATATTCAA
>JAFOMV010000171.1 GCA_017418765.1 Ruminococcus sp.
GGTTCTGGATGTTTCCACAGGTGAGATACTGGAGGTGCCTGTCAGGGAGTACGTCATAGGGGCGGTCTGTGCTGAGATGCCTGCTTCTTTTCACTCCGAAGCCATAAAGGCTCAGGCAGTTGCCGCACATACCTACGCTGAGAGACAGCGCCTCCACGAAAAAGAATACCCGACAGCCGAACTGAACGGGGCGGATTTTTCCAACGATGTGTCGAAATATCAGGGCTACTACACCGAAGCGCAGGCAAGGCAGGTCTTTGGTGCTGATTTTGAGAAAAGCTACGGCAGGATAAGCGAATGTGTTGACGAGGTGCTGGACTATACCATAGTTTACAAGGACGAGCCTATCATCTCCGCATTCCACTCAATGTCATCGGGAGTTACCGAAAGTGCCGAAAATGCATGGGGTACGGCAGTTGACTACCTCGTACCCGTTGACAGCGGCTTCGACGTAAACGCTCCCTTGTACACAAATGAGGTCCGCTACAGCAAAGAGGTCATGCAGTACAAACTGGAAAATGCCTTCCCCGATGCCGAGCTTGGCGAGAATATGGTAGGATGGCTGGTGGTGCGTGAGGTATCAGACCAGGGAACAGTGCTGAAAGCGGACGTGGGAAATATGTCCGTAACAGGGGGTGAAGTCCGCACAGCCCTTGCACTGCGGTCAGCCTGCTTCGAGGTGAGATACGAGGGCGAGGAAGCTATAATCACCACAAAGGGCTTCGGTCACGGCGTGGGTATGAGCCAATACGGTGCAAACTCAATGGCGGCTGAGGGGAAATCATGGCGTGAGATACTTGAGCATTACTACACCGGATGCAGCATAAAGTGAACGCATACAGCCGAAAAAAGGGAAAGGCCTCAGTTATGAAAGGTCTTTCCCCGATAATGCTTGCTTCACGGGCGGATATTAGGGCAGAATTTGCTGATAATATCCTGTGAAGACAGGTTATTATTTGTTTTTGAACCATTTATGGTAATAGCGGCGGAAGAAATAATATATCCCGCTGAAAAAATCTTTTCCGAAAAAAAGTATGAGATTCGCAAAAGCCACGATTAGCATAAGCTTTGATGACATATCGCCTGTTATGAAAAGATACAGCATGAACAATCCGTCTATTATACCGAGCCATTTTATTTTTATAGGCAGGATGAAGAAAAGCAGTATCTCAAAATTCGGGTACAGTATGGCAAAGGCAAGAAACAGGCTGAGGTTAAGAAAGCCGTTGTCTGCATATCCTGTAATAAAGCCTGCGATGATAGTTCCTATCGTTCCTATGAGGTAGTAGATATTGAACTTGAAGCTTCCCCACTGATGTTCGAGGCCTTCACCGAAAGTCCACAGGAAGTATAGTTCAAAAGCCACAAAGATAATATTGCTCGCAAACGGCGGTACCAGCAGAAAGGATATCACACGCCATATCTGCCCATGCTTTATTGCGTCCAGGTCAAATGTCAGAAGCGGCTGTATAAACACGTGATTATCCGGCTTCATTGAAAGCACAAGATCAAAAATGTAAACTGCTCCCATACCGATCACTATGAATAGCATAAGACCCTGTATGGTAAATTTTCCGAATCTGCGTTCAAGTTTATCGAGATATTTATTAAGCATCTGACGTCTCCATTCCGAGGCAGCGCCCCTAAATTTTACAAACAGCACTTTGTCAGGCTGTCCTGTAGCTCAGCATAAGAGCATACTATTGCTGTTTGGCTATCCTGCAAAGATTAGCCTCGCCTGAGCTCAATTTGCTGACAGTGCCGTCGGGAAGCTTGACTATCAGGTTAGCGTTATCATCTATCCCCACAGCCTGTCCCTTGATGGTATTGCCGCCTACGTTAGCGGTGATAATATTGCCTGTAAGCATTTCCCTTTTGCGGTATTCATCAATAAAACTGCGGTCCTCTATCATGCCGAGATAATGTTCAAGCTCATTCAGCACAGCCGCACACAGTTTGTTCCTGTCCGCTTTTTTTCCTGTTTCATCCTCAATGGATGTGGCGATACGGCTGAGTTCGCTGCCGAAGCTTTCCTTTACGCTGCGGACATTGATACCTATCCCGATGACCGCATGATCGAGAGTTTTCATTTCAAGCCCCATAGAAGCTTCGGTAAGTATGCCGCATATTTTTCTGCCATTCAGGTAAATATCATTTACCCATTTTATCATAACGGAACATCCGCATACTTTTTCAACAGCTTCTGCCACAGCACAGGCGGCTGCCGATGTTATCAGCGGAGCACACTCTATACCAAAATCGGGGCGCAGTATAACGCTCATATATATGCCTGTACCCGAAGGCGATTCAAAGCTTCTGCCCATACGGCCTCTGCCCTCAGTCTGCTTATCAGCTATAACAGCTGTTCCGTCGGCTGCCCCTGCGGATGTCAGCCTTTTCGCCTCTGTGTTGGTAGAATCTATCTCATCACAGACCGCCATGTGTCTGCCTATCACCTTTGTATCCAGCATAGGAGCTATCAGTTCTTCGGAAAGGCGGTTGTTTGAATCCGAAAGGCGGTATCCCTTTGATGTGACTGATTCTATAACAAAACCATCTGCTTCAAGGGTTTTTACCGTTTTCCACACTGCATTGCGGCTGACACCCAGTTTTTCGGCTATAGCCGCACCTGAGACATATCCGTTTCCTGCTTCTGCAAGAGTTTTGAGAAGTGTTTGTTTTATACTCATATCCACCTCAGACATTTTGCGGCATATATCAGAATCTTTCGCCCATATCTGCGATATTGACTCCCTGACAAGCCTTTACGGTTACCTTGCTTATGACTTCATTGGTTTTGTAATAGCAGTCTATTTCAAGGCTGTATTCCTTATCCTCATCGATGTCATCCATTAAAGCTTTAGGCTTATTCTTTCTGCCGCTGTCATAATCGAAATAGTATCTGGTATGACCGTCTTTTTCCCTCATGCCCACATAATCAAAATCTGATTCACCGAAAATGATGTTGAGCCATTCATTGACGATATCGGTCATATCATCGTTTGCAATGGTATAGGCTGTAACGAGCATACCGTCCTTTTCTTCGGGATCAGCAGTCTTGATCTTATTGTCAGAGTAGCCTGCCAGGTCCTGCAAATAAGCAGGTTTAACAGCTTTTTCAGCCTCTGTAACAGTCGTCCTGATCGGCGAAGAACCCTTTGAAGCTGTAGTCTTTTTTGATGATACAGCAGCAGATGTCTTTCTGCTGTCTTTCTTTGACGATACCGCAGATGTTGTAGTAACAGTTGTCTCAGCAGTCATTGAATCGCCTGTAAATCTGTAATCAAGGTCTGATACATTCAGTCCCTTAGCCATATTTGCTGTAACGCTCAGGACTGCATGAGTATTCGGGTCATTGACTACGACAAGCGAAAGTACATATTCCTGTTTCTTCGTCTTGCCGTCTACCTTTGCTTTCTTCTTTTCAAGAGTATTGTCGCTGCAATCGTAGTATTCGGTGTAAAGAACATCGCTTCCGCTTGAACCCACATATGTAAGCTTTGAATCCTTGCGGAGATACTCCATCCATTCATAAACATAGTAGTACATATCACCGTCTGTCTCGGCAGGAGAATATACAACGGATGTGCTGTCCTCCGAAACAGCGGCAGGCTGTGCAGTTATCTCTCCCTCAGAGAATGAGGCAAGGTCTTGTATGAACACCCTGTCTGCTTCTGTAACAGGCTCTGTTTCAGTCTCTGTGGTCTGTTCCTCCGCAGCAGTTGAGGTCTCAGGCTCGATGGACGGTGATTCAACCGACGATACCCTGCTGCTCGTCATCGGCGCAGGTTCGGACTCAGGACGGTTCAGCAAAACTATAAGGGTTATTATAAACGCAAACAATATCACCGTGAGTATAGCAAGAGGAAGCACTATCTTCATCTTCTCATTCTCAGGCGGAGCTGTTCTTTGATCTTTGGCATTGGTACGCTTCCTTTCACGGCTCTGCTGTACAGGCGCATCGGAAGGCATGGGGGGCGGAGTTAGCTGAGCTCCGCATTTGCGGCAGAAGCGGTCATCCTCGCTGACTGTATTTCCGCATCGTGTACAAAACATCGAATCACCTCTGATATTTAATACTGATCCGCTAAACAGCAGCAGACAGATCTGACGGCATAGATCCCGTCTGTCTGCCCGTCATCTTTATCTGATAACGTTCAGAGGATCAGTATAGTAAAATAAAAGCTTATCACTTCAATATATATTTTACCATATACAAGCTGAAAGTGCAATAGCCTTAACAGAAAAAAAGGGAAGGAACTGCGTTCAGCCCCTTCCCTATAATGAATACATTGTATGCTTATCTCAGAATGAAACTCTTGACTCAATATAAGCCTCTATCTCATCAAGGCTTACTCTTACCTGTTCCATAGTGTCACGGTCACGGACTGTTACGCAGTTGTCCTTTTCGATAGTGTCAAAGTCAACTGTGATGCAGAATGGAGTACCGATCTCGTCCTGACGGCGGTATCTCTTACCGATAGTA
>JAFOMV010000172.1 GCA_017418765.1 Ruminococcus sp.
AACCACGATATCGAGGACTCCATCCGTGCAGGCATACTCCACGGAGACGAACTCCCCAAAGACTGCGTGGAAATTCTGGGCGACACCAAAACCAAAAGAATAACCTGTCTTATCGCTTCCGTTATCGGGCACGGATGCGAAAATATAGATTTTGAGCCCGAAATACGCACCGCTCACGACAAACTGAGAAAATTCATGTTTGAGAGAGTCTACACAAATCCTGCCGCAAAGCAGGAGGAAGCAAAGGCGGAACGGCTTGTCCGCAAGCTGTATGCCTACTTTATCGAGAACAGCCGTCTTCTCCCCGAGGAGTACCGCTCTATCATGGAAGCTTCCGATGCCGACCGTGCCGTATGCGACTACATATCAGGCATGAGCGACGGCTACGCTGTGGACCTTTACACTGAGCTTTTCGTCCCGAAATTCTGGAAATAGGAGGTAAGGCTATGCCCCGAGACGATGAATTTCTCTATACTCTGAGAAATGCCAATCCAATTGAAACTGTCATGGGGTCCTATGTCAACCTTATCAGACGTGGACGGAATTATGTCTGTTCATGTCCGTTCCATTCGGAAAAAACACCGTCATGTACAGTTTTTACCGAGACTCAGAGCTTCTACTGCTTCGGATGCGGTGCAGGAGGCGATGTTATCACATTCACCATGAAGATAGAGAATCTCGACTTCATGGAGGCGGTAAAGCTTCTTGCCCAGCGCTCGGGACTGGAAGTACCCGAAAGGAACAACAGGGACAGCTCCTACGCCAAGCGCAAGACACGTATATACGAGATGAACCGAATTGCCGCAAATCTCTATTATACCAACCTTTTCAAGGGCAGTGACAAGTCAGGACTGAAATATTTCGCTGACCGTAAACTGACTCCGCAGACCATCAAGAAATACGGTCTGGGCTACGCTCCCGATTCGTGGGACTTTCTCACGAACCATCTCCGTTCAAAGGGCTACACCGATGACGAAATAGCCGATGCATGGCTGGGAGGACAAAAAAGCGGACGCACATTTGATATGTTCCGAAAGCGTGTGATGTTCCCCATAGTTGATATGCGTGGAAATATCATCGGATTCGGAGGACGTGTGCTTGACGATTCCAAGCCGAAATACCTTAATACAGGTGCGACTCCCGTATTCGACAAGGGCTCAAACCTGTTCTCCATGAATTTCGCAAAAAACGCCAATACCAAGCGCCTCATCCTATGTGAGGGATACATGGATGTTATCGCCGTAAATCAGGCAGGCTTCGACAACGTTGTCGCCACTCTCGGTACTGCTATAACTCCCGACCAGGCAAGGCTCATCAGCCATTATGCTGAGGAAGTCATAATCGCATATGACAGCGACGGCGCAGGTCAGAAAGCCACTCAGAAAGCCATCAACCACTTTGCCGATGTGGGACTGCAAACCAAGATAATCCACATGGAAGGCGCTAAGGACCCCGATGAGTACATAAAAAAATTCGGTGTGAACCGATTCCGTCTGCTCCTCGACGGCTCAGACGATGCCATCGACTTCATGCTTGACAAGTGTGAAGAAGGCCTTGACCTTTCCTCTGAAATGGGGCGTGTGGAACTGCTGAAGCGTACCTCAAAGGTACTGGCAGGCATCGAGTCTGCACTGGAGCGTGAGGTCTATATTTCCCGTACTTCCAAGAAGTGCGATATCCCCGTTCAGGTGCTTAAAAGCCATATCGACTATATGCTGAAGAAAAACCGCTATTCCGCTAAAAAGAACGAATGGCGCAATATCAAAGCAAACACCAATTTCGTCAGGGACGATGTCAACCCCGAAGCAGTAAATCACCGCAAGGAGGCACGTGCCGAGGAAATGATAATATACTACCTGCTGAAACGCCCCCAGGAATGGGAAGACGTAGAAAAGGCCATACCGCCCGATTCATTTGTTACCCCGTTTCATAAAAAAGTATATTCAGCTCTGCTGGATAAAATGAGAACTGCCGATAAATTTACTATTCTTATGCTGAACAGTGAATTTACACAGGAGGAAATGGGAAGAATAAGCGGAATAGCCGCCAAAAATACTGATCTCCAGATATCTTTTGAGGGAGTCCTCGACTGTGCAGAGGTACTGAAAAAATCAAAGCCAACACCATCTGATGAACTCACTAATGACGAATTGATGAGTAAGTTCAGATCGAAAAATAAAAAATAGGAGGTTTTCTTATGGAAAACAAAAAGA
>JAFOMV010000030.1 GCA_017418765.1 Ruminococcus sp.
CAGGCTGAGCGGATTCGATCTCTCTGACGCTGTTGTCAGGAAGTGTTAATTTTATCATGATTATTTCTCCTTTATATTATTTTCATTTATGAATAATTCATCGTTTTCCCAATTGGCGGGATTGGTTTCGATGTATTGCCAAAATTGTGAATAATCTTTTGAGTTAAGGATTATATGTTCATAATAATTTCTTTGCCACGGCGAAAAACCTAATTCTTTTGAAACAACAATTTTAAAAGAACGAATCATTTTCGGCAAAGATTGTGTAGGGGGCGATGCCCTCATCGCCCCGCCGTTAGTATCATTTTCAATACGAATTATCATATGAACATGATTTGGCATTATAACATATTTTAAAATTCCGTTTATATTGAGAATATATTTTTCAACGACAGTACCAATATCCGTTAATTCAAATGGTATCGGCGTTGAAATGTAATTGATATTATTATGAGACGGGGCGATGTGGGCATCGCCCCCTACAGGTTTACTGTAATCCCAGAAATAATGACGTCTTTTATCTGTGCATATGGTCACGAAATAATCCCCATCACTGGAATAATCATAATCTTGCAAACGTATATTTTTGCGTGTTATCATAAATCAACCCAAATTATAACCTCATGAATTCACCCAATCGATTATCTCGAACATATCTGCAAAAAGCTCGACGCTTATGAAGTCTTTCATATAGCCGTCATTTGTGCCTGTTTCAAAGCAGACGATGATATCCTCGTCATCGAGGTCAACGTAGACATTTCTCAGTTCCAGCAGTTTTGACAGTGCTTCTGAGTCGCCGCCCTCATAGTAGCCGTTATCTATCATTTGTTCGGCTATCTGCTGACGGCTGCCGTCCAGCTTAGCAAGTTTCTGAGCGATAACGGAGAGATGTTTCATTATCTCCTCCTCGCTCTCAACGTAGAAACGGACGGTCTGAGAGGTATCCCAGAGCTTATAAGGCAGCTCATAGGCTTCTTCCTTCTCGTTGTACTTTATATTGCTCATAGTTATCACCTTCTTTACAAGGGGATTATTTCTGCATAAAACAGAAAAGTCCCTTACACCATAAAGGCACAAGGGACGATAATATCGTGGTTCCACCCTGATTCACACGGAGAAATCTCCGTATCTCAAGTGCTCTGTAACGGGAGCTCCCGTCGCTTATTAGGCGCACTCAGAGGGGGTGTGCTGTGATATCCGTATCCATGCAGTCTCGCACCTGACGACTGCTCTCTGAAATGGCTGCGGAAAAGCCTTCCTCGTCAATGATTTGAACTATCATGAGATAATATTACCACATTATCTTAAATTTGTCAAGAGATAAACTGATAAACTTAAAGTCAGCGCTGCAAAGGATAACATGATACGCTTTGGCAGTACAGCCTCATATCAGAAAATGCCCTGAACGTCTTCAAAGTTCATAGAAGGCTGCAAGGCGAGGTTTATGCCGTAAGCCAGAAGCTGAGAAGCACGTTCGGTCAGGCGGTCAATATCACGTGGAGTTACCATCATATTCGGCATATCATCATGAATATCCATACCTGTAAGGCTGCGGACTATGGTGTGCATATCAACTACGGTGGGGATACCTATGGCGATAACGGGGATGCCCATGACCTTTTCGGTAAGCTCTTTCCGTGCATTTGCAACTCCGCTGCCGGGGGATATGCCTGCATCGGATATCTGTATGGTGGTGCCGAGGCGGCTTATATCAGAACAGGCGAGAGCGTCAGCCGCAATAATTGCAGAAGGCTTTACTGCGTCAGATACAGCTTTTACAAGTTCGGCGGTCTCAATGCCTGTCTGACCGAGAACACCGTTTGCAAGCACTGATACAGGCCGCAGGTCAAAAAGCCCGCATTCCTCTTTCAGCTCTCTGCGGATATGTCTTGTAGCGAGTATTTTTGCAGCAGTCAGAGGGCCTATGGCGTCGGGAGTGATATCGCTGTTTCCAAGTCCGGCAAAAAGCACCTCTCCTTTGGGGATGAAGCGTTTTATTTCCTCGGAAAGCTCCTTTGCCATAGCCTTGTGGTCCTCGGAATATCGGCTCATATCCGATGTTTCAAGTGTGATATATCTGCCTTTTCCTTTTCCTGTGGATGATATACAGCTGTCATCGTCAATAGTTATATCGGTTATACGGAAATGTCTGCCCCTTTTAACTATATGAACGGTTTCGGGGAGATCATCGGGCATAATGCTTTCCAGCGCAAGATCAGTCCTGAGCGGCATATTTTCAGCTCCTTTCAGAGTCTACAGCGGATAATTACTTTGCTAAAGCTATTATTGTGCACAATGCTTGAAATTATGCTTGTATATTCGTGCAAAAATTTCAGATTTGACTATTGAAATAATTTGTGTGAAATGTTATAATAAATATTGTCTCAGTGAACAGGTGTGCGTTGCACCTGTCGGAAACGGACGGACCCGTGTCTGTTTCCACTATCTGTAAATTGCGGTATCACCGCAAATTCCAAGGAGGTGTAACGAATGCCAAACATTAAATCTGCTAAGAAGAGAGTTAAGGTAAATTCTACTAAGGCTGCTGCTAACAAGGCAAGAAAGTCTAATCTCAAGACTATCCTTAAGAAGGCTGACGCTGCTGTAGCTGCTGGTGAGAACCAGGAGGAAGCTATCAAGGTAGCTATCAAGAGAGTTGACCAGGCTTGCGCACACGGTCTTATGCACAAGAACAAGGCTGCAAGAAAGAAGTCTCAGCTCGCTAAGAAGCTTAACGCTGCTAAGTAATTGAACCTTTAAAAATTCTCCCCCTTACGCAACTCACGGCGGTAAGGGGGATTTGTTTTACCTTTACAATAAAAATGAAACAGGAGGTATAGCTATGAAACTGATATCATGGAACGTTAACGGCTTTCGTGCCTGCCTTACCAAGGGATTCGGCGATTTTTTTGCAGAAGCGGATGCTGATATTTTCTGCATACAGGAAACAAAAATGCAGCCAGATCAGGCAGATTTTTCTCCCGATGGCTACCATAAATATTTCCACAGCGCTGTAAAGAAGGGCTATTCGGGAACTGCCGTATATACAAAAAAAGAGCCGCTCAATGTCACATTCGGCATAAACGGCGAACATATGGATGAGGGACGTGTCATCACCTGCGAGTATGAGGACTTTTACTTCGTTTGCTGCTACGTTCCTAACGCACAGAATGAACTGAAGCGTATAGATTACCGTATGGAGTTTGAGGATGCCATGAGAGGCTACCTCAGCGAGCTTGACAAGAAGAAGCCTATTATTTACTGCGGCGATCTCAACGTAGCGCATAACGAGATAGACTTGAAAAATCCTAAGTCAAATGTTGGAAATGCAGGCTTTTCCGATGAGGAAAGGGGAAAGTTCACTGAGCTTTTAGCGGCAGGTTTTTCCGATAGCTACCGCAGTCTCTATCCTGAGAAAATAGAATATTCATGGTGGTCTTACCGTTTCAAGGCAAGGGAAAAGAACATAGGATGGCGTATCGATTATTTCGTGGTATCTGACAGATTTATGCCGAGGGTAAAGGATTCGCAGATACTTACCGATATAACAGGAAGCGATCACTGCCCTGTACAGCTTATCATAGACTAAAGCAAAGGGCGTACCGCCGTACGCCCGTTAAGATCGCTGTTACTTTTTTTCAAGCAAAAGCGTAGAGATATTCAGATCATCAGTGATATGCTGTGAATGTCTGTAATAGTTTTCACGCTGAGCTTTTTCAGCGCTTATAAGCCCCTCATTGACAGCGGCAAGGAGACCGTCATCGGACATATCAAGTATACCGCTTTCATTGATAGTATCTGCACTGACCTTTCCCATAGCGTGATTGTACTTCACTATGAGCGATTCGGGACGTGAGAAGCAAAGCAGCGCAAACATAACAGTAAAGCCTGCTGATATGCTCTTAGCTATGTGCATATCAGGTCTGAACTGCTTTATCATTATCATCAGGAATATGAAAGCGCAAAGCACCATGAACCATGTGGTATACACTCTGAGCACGGTAAGTCCGTATGCATCTATATACATTACCATCTTGCTTAAAGCTGTAGCAATGAGTATAAGGGTGAAAACGCAGAAAATAAGGTTGTATGCTTTCAGAGCCGATGATCTGTCTTTTCCGCTGTTTTTTGAATGAAGATTCATTATTATCATGATACCGAGATTGATGACAACTATCCAGCAAAGCTCAAAGAATCCCTTTCTTGCGTACTCAGCGTAACTGAAGCCGTCGGGGAGTCTGCCCATGAATGCGGAAAGGAAATAGCCTGCCTGCATGAAAAAGAAGATCACATAGAGTATCAGCACAGGAGTAACAGCCGAATAGAATACCAGATTGCCTACGGCTCTTTTTCCTTCCAGCTTTTCTTCGCAGTAACTATCGGATAATTCGCTGATATCACTGCGGAAGACGTTTCTGTATATCATACCGAAGACATAGCATGAAAAAGGCAGAGCCATTGATATCTGAATTATCCAATCCCAGATATCCTCCGAGTAGAGACCTTCAAATATATTGTTGAGCAGCCTGTTCATGCCGTCATCAGCGGACATCAGCAGAGAGCCTACTACTGCTGTGACAGGGCCTGCGAGGAGGAGACCTGCGAGTATCCTTTTTATATTCGTGCCTGACCCCGGATGTTTAAAACTGCATGAGAGTATATCAGCCTGAGTGCCGAATTTTGAAAAGGGATATTCAAATACAGCTTTTTTTACGGCGTATGGCAGATATCGTTCAACAGACGTTTTTCCTGCACATATTGAATATATCAGATAAGCCGAAGCAGTAAACAGGAATACACCGTTGAGGAACTTTATGAAGCTGTTATCAGTCAGGGTAAAAACGAAGCTGAAAAGATACAGTATAACGGTAAGTGTCTTATTGAACCCGGAAAAGGAGCAGCCCTTTTTCTTCATGTATATTATTGCCGAGGTAATAAAGGCTAAGTATATCAGAGAGGATACAGCGCCTGTTACCATGAATATCACAAAGCGTATATACAGCACAGAAAGTATGAATACTATAGCTGATAATACACATTCAGCCTTGCCGAAGACAGGCTTTTCCTTTTGTTTAACGTAAGTGTTCGTGTACTGCGGGGCGGTATATATCCCGACTCCGTCCATCATATTATTTGTGTTTGGATTATCAGATCCTGTAGTTAACATAATGATCAGCCCTCCATGGCGATCACTCTTTTCTGAATTCCAGTATATCTCCCGGCTGACATTCAAGCTCCTCGCATATTTTTTCGAGAGTTGAGAAGCGTACAGCCTTTGCCTTGCCTGTTTTCAGTATGGAAAGGTTAGCGGAAGTAATGCCTACCCTTTCGGCAAGCTCCATAGAGGATATCTTGCGTTTTGCCATCATAACATCGAGATTAACGATAATCGGCATTTTCAGCACCCCCCGTTCATATCGTAAAGTCATTTTCAGACTTTATTTCGACTGCATTTTCAAATACATTTTTCAGCACACGCATTATAAGGCTGAAGAATACAAGGAGAAATGCAGCGAATATGAATATGGCTCTCCACAGGCTGAGTACAGCCATAGATATACCTGCTGACATACAAGCCCATGATATTATTCTGAGGCAGGCTGTGTTCTCAGGGATGAATACCTTTTCTCCCGAGATATTGCCGAGAAGCTTATGAAGTGACCACAGAACGATGAAAGCCATCAGTATACAGAAATAGATAACGGCTGTCATAGGGATGGTGATGTTATGGTCAGCGAGGATACCGATAGGTTCTGATACAGAGTCGTACCACTTTGCGCCCTCAGGCACAAACAGTGCAAATATCGCAGCAAGACCCGCACAGACATATGTGAGTATCCTGGAAAGATAGAGTGATTTGTTTTTATTCCACATAAAATAGAGCTCCTTTATGTTTTGTGAGTTCATTATAGCATGAAAAATATTATTTGTCAATAGGAAAATATCGTTTTTCAATAAAAAATTTCTGAAATTCAAATCAGGAGGGATTGCTTTGGCAAAATTACGTCCGATTTATACACCAGTTACCGTATGTATAGTTGAACGTTCAAACAGACAGCTCCCTGTGAGCTTATATTCAGAGGTGATAGAATGACACTTAGAGAATGGCGTAATATTACAGAACGCTCACAGCGTCTGGGGCATAGAGCCTTTTTTGATGAATACTGCAATTATGTCTACGCTGTAGTAATAAATGTACTGCGAAACAGCGGAACATATGAAGATATAGAGGATTGCGTCAGCGATGTATTTGTAAAGCTGTAC
>JAFOMV010000173.1 GCA_017418765.1 Ruminococcus sp.
ACGGTGAATTGCGGATTTCTCTTTTCAGCAGAGTTATATTTCAGCCTGTTGATTGCGATGTTACGCACAATACGGCACAAGTATGATCTGAGGTCGTTCGGATCGTCAGGCGGTATGTTATTCCAAATCTCGTAATAAGCAGAATTTATGCATTCTTCTATATCTTCACGCTGAGAAAGGATATTGCCGGCAACATAGCAGCACAGCTTGTCATACTTTCGCTTCATTTCAGTGATCGCCTGTTCGTTTCTTTCACGGAACAACTCAATAATTGATGCATCATCCATTGGATATGCCTCCTTCCGTGAGGCGTAGAGGTCCTCTACCCATATAGTCAACTTTCGATTTGCAAATATTTCACTTTGAATGAATTTTCTACCTCAATTATAAGCAAATTATATTGTTTTTTCAATGTATACACTATTAAAAATCTTATCAACACGTGATATGTGTTTTTTGCAATTTTGTGATATGTGGTTTTTGCAATTTAGGCTTGTAAAATAAAGGAAAATATGATATTATAGAAGTAGTATATTTGAACGGCAGGAGGTCATTATGAATAATATAATATCATTCAGCGGTAATATGACTGCAAGGATAAATTTTGCGATGCAGCAGAATTATGTTCCCATTTTCAGAAATGTTGTTTTGACTAACTTATCGGATCAGGAACTGAAAAATGTAAGACTTCGTATCAGCTTTGATCCTGCATTTGCCAATACATTTGAATCACCCCCTGCGGATCTTCCTCCCTCTCAGCCTGTGGAGATATCGCCTGTGAATATAGTACTTGTTTCCGAGTATCTGTTCGGACTTACCGAAAAAATGGTGGGAAGCGTGAAGATAGAAGCGGTACAGGGCGACGAGGTGATAGCTTCTGATGTACGCAGTATTGAGCTTCTCGCATACGATCAGTGGTCAGGAGTGAACTTCATGCCTGAGATAGCTGCGGCATTCGTGACACCCAATCATCCGAAGGTGCAGGAGGTCATTTCTGCTGCCGGAAAGTATATGCAGAAGTGGACAGGTGACCCTGCTTTTACAGGCTATCAGACAAGGAACGCCAATATAGTCAAGCAGCAGATGGGCGCTGTTTATGCGGCTTTGCAGGAATTGAACATTGCCTATACCATGCCGCCTGCAAGCTATGAGGAAGCTCAGCGCATACGTATGCCCGATGCCGTACTGGACTCAAAATCCGGCACCTGCCTTGATCTGGCAGTTCTGTACTGTTCATGCCTTGAAGCTATCGGACTTAATCCCATGATAATCCTCATGAACGGTCATGCTATGGCAGGATGCTGGCTTGACAACGAGACTTTCTCGGATTGTCTGGAATATGATGCAGCAGCCGTAACAAAGCGTATCGCTCACGGTATCGACGCAATATCCGCTGTTGAGTGTACAGGCTTTACCGCAGGCAAGAACGTGGACTTTGATGATGCCGAGAAGAAGGCAGCAGAAGCCCTTGCAGATACAGCTTCATTCGTGTTTGCCATAGATATCGCACGTACACGCTCAGGAGGCATACGTCCCATGCCTTCGAGGATAAGCGAGGGAGATTCATTCAAAGCCGTTGACTACGGCGGACGCAAGGACAGCGAGATAACTGCCGCTCCCTCTGAACTGGAGATAATCGGTGATACTGCCCTTGTTGACGACAGAGAAGTGACCAAACAGGTGATATGGGAGAGAAAACTCCTTGACCTGAGCCTGAGAAACAGCCTGCTGAATTTCCGCC
>JAFOMV010000174.1 GCA_017418765.1 Ruminococcus sp.
ATCGGTATTTCGCTTCTTGTAATATACACGATAGTTTACGATAAAAACAAACATCAGGATGTTAAACCTACCGAACTTTGATAACAGCCGTACAAGGAATGTTAATGTTTCTTGTACGGTTTTGCTGTTATATAAGAATAAACACATATTTTTCTTGAAATTATAGTACGAATCTTATTTTTACTGGACAGTTTTGCTGTTTTGTGGTATAATATCATAAGACAACACCACTAAGATTAGCGTTACGGAGGGATGATCTTGGATTTTAAAGTAAACAGCGGAATATGGGGAAGTATGTTCGGAGTTCCCGATGTTGTTGCTGATAATTTTCTTAAACTTGCCACAGGAGGGCAGATAAAGGTATTATTATACATCCTGAGATGTTCAGGCAGAGCTTGCTCTGATGAGGAGATATCCATGAATACAGGTGTAACTCCACAGGAAGCAGCTGATGCCGTACTTTTCTGGCAGCAGGCTAATGTTCTCACTGCTCAGACAGTAACACCTGCACAAACACAGACGATCATGGCGCCTCCTCCAAAGCAGCCGCAAAATATCATGACACCTCCGCCGCAGCCGACGCAGACGGAACCATTAGCAGAAAAAGCTCAGCGTCCGGGCAAAAAAATGAAGTCGCCATCAGAAATTGCAGCTATAATCAAAGACTCGGTTGATATCGCCGAACTTTTCAAAATTACCGAAACTATACTCGGTCCTATCAATCACACTTTTCAGAATCTTATTATATGGATGTATGATTATCTCGGAATGAAGAAAGAAGTAATAATCGTACTCATAAGCTACTGTAAAAGCATTGAAAAGACAAATCCGTCATACATAGAAAGAGTTGCAGCTGACTGGGCTGAAAATGATATTGATGATCTGGAAAAAGCCCAGGGTGAAGTTCAGCGAATATCAGTTTCAAACGATTTCACAGGCAAGATAATGAAGAAGTTCGAGATGACAAGACGGCCAACAGCAAAGCAGGCAGAGTTTATAGAACAGTGGAGAGCTGCTAATTTTGATGCCGAACTTATACACTATGCATATGAAAAAACCATAGAGCAGATAAATAAGCTAAGCTTTGATTATATCAATAAGATACTGATATCATGGCATGACAGCGGCTTTAAAACAGTACAGCAGGTGCGTGATGCTGAAAGTGATTTCAGAAACAAAAAGAAAAAAGGTCAGAAAAACACGTCAGACCCCGATGTTGAAAAATATGAGGTCGTAATAAATCAATTCTGAAAGGCAGATTAAATGGAAAACGAGATATTTGACAAGGCTCAGTCTATTATGACTAACAGACGTATGCGTGCAATAAGCGAAAACGAAACACGTATACGTGAAATAAATGAAAAGCTGCCGCAGATAAAAGAAATAAATGAGGTCCTGTACAACACAGGAAAAGAACTGATAAGAATAATCTCTGAAAAAGGCAAAGAAGATGTCTCTGTTAAGATAGAGCAGCTCAGGCAGTATAACATGGGTGCCCAGGCAATGTCAAGAAAAATCCTTGCTGATAACGGTTATCCCGAAGATTATCTCGATATACACTACACTTGTCCTGTTTGCAGCGACACAGGATATAACGGTTCACGCTTCTGCAGCTGTTTCAAACGTCTTTGCGGCAAGCTTTCGGCTGACGAGCTTAATAAAAATGCACAGTTAAAGCTTTCAGGCTTTGATTCATTCAGTCTTTCCTATTATAAGGGCGACGACTACTTTACTATGAAAAACATATTTGAATACGCACACCAGTACGCCATGACTTTTTCATCCGATTCAGGAAGCATCTTCATGTTCGGCAAAACAGGTCTTGGAAAAACTCATCTTTCTCTTGCTATAGCTAATGTAGTCCTCGAAAAGGGTTATAGCGTAATTTATGATTCAGCTATAAATATACTGAGAAATATCGAAAAGGAACATTTCAGCCGTGAGCATACTTCTGAAATGATAGACCTTGTCATGGAAACTGAACTGCTCATACTTGACGATCTCGGCACAGAGTATGAAACTCAATTTTACAATGCCACCATATACAACATCCTAAACACACGCCTAAACAGCGGAAAGCCTACTATAATAAGCACAAACCTTGATTTTTCGGGTATCTCCAGAAGATATGACGAAAGAGTGGTTTCAAGGATAGTGTCTGCATACAAATGTCTTGAGTTTCATGGAGAAGATATACGCTTGCAGATCGCCCGCAGCAAAAAAAACGGGAAGGAGACATGATGTTTCCTTCCCGTTTTTATTATTTATCGTCAAGCCTGATCAAGTGAAAGCTTGAATGGTGAGAATCTTCTGAAAGCAGATGTATTCTTAGAAGGCGTCATGCCCTCAGCTATCTTTTTCATTCTGTCAGTAAAGTCACTGTAGTAACGTTCTGAAAGAAGTGAATCTATGCTTTCTTCTGTCCACATATCATCATCGGTCATACGCTCCTTGATATCGCCCTTTATGATAACATAAATGGTATTCTCATCATACTGATACTTTTCAGCGGTATATTCTTTAAGATCATTGAATACATAATCATTGTATTTTTTCAGTGTCTTCTGATGATCGTCAGTATCATCTGATGCAGTAGTAGTTGTTGTTGTATCGTCATCGCTCTCATCAGCGGTAGTTGTAGTCATCTTTGTGAGAGTAACTTCATTTGCATATGGATCAGCTGTGGTAGTAGTTACAGAAGTATCAGAAGTTGTTGTGGTTGTTGTAGTGGTAGTTGTTGCATCCTCACCGTTTGCCTCAGCTTCTTTAGCAGCAGCCTCAGCAGCTTTTTTCTCTGTATATTCGTCAAACTTCGCCTTACATTCGTCAAACTTTGCCATTTTCTTCTCGTTGGTCTTGGCTGAGTTTATTTCCTTGATATAGCCGTCAACAAGCTTAGTGAGTTCGTGTTTTTCGTCTGCGCCTACAGGTTCGCCTGCATCATCTGTAAGACTTACAGAGAAATACTTGATCCTTGCAGTTCTGTCGATAAAGTATTCCTTAAGTTCTTCTTCGGTGCAGCCATCCTCGGTATCCAGACCGTAATAGTGCTTGAAAACCGCATTCTGCTTATAGGAATTTGTAAGTACGGCTCTGAGGGAATCCTCACCTACGCCGTTATCAGCAAATAGAGAATTTGTAAGCTGCTGTGAGACACCTTCCTTGATATCGAGAAGGTCTTCAGCTGAAAGCTCGCCGCCTATCTTCTCAAATTCCTTTTCAGTAGCAACAAAGTCCTTGCAGAAATCAACGGCCTTATCCTGTATCCAGTCAGAAGCATCCATCGATTCTATGTTAGCTTTTTTAACATCATCGACGGTAGGATACTCACCGTTCTTGGCGTAAAGTGTGTAAGCTGCATTATTATATGCATATATCTCGTTATATATAAATACACCAGCAGGCACTTCATAGCCGTCGATAGTCATAGCAGTCTTTGTACCGTTTCCGAATGTGATAGCCTTTGGTGAACTGCAGCTTGCAGATGCAGCGGCAAGTGCTATAGCAGCAGCAGCGGCAGTAAACCTGTAAAATTTATTCATTTGTTTATTCCTCCGATTTTTCTGCCACACGCAAATAATACGGTGCAGTTATTTGTTTTCAGATACTGTTATATTATACTATATTTTTTTTAGTTTGTCTATACTAAATCGAAAATTTTTATCATTCTGTCACTTTTTAAATATTTTTCGCCCTAAATGCTTATTTTTCCTTGACTTTATCTCTTAGAAATGATAAAATAATTGTATATGTTTATTTCAGAGGTGTATTTTTATGAAAGTCGAACTTATATCACATACTCCCGAACCCGAAAAACTTGCTGCAACTGCTGCAAAGCTTTGCTATTCAAGCAGTGATATCGGAACTCTCAGAGACGGGCTGACTGAGGATAAAGTCGATAGTTTCATTGACATGATAGTGTCTATCGGCCATGAAAGTGTGCTTGAACACGTCAGCTTCACCTTTGGGATAGAGGGTATATCACGTGCGTGTTCTCATCAGCTCGTCCGCCACAGGATAGCTTCCTATTCTCAGAAAAGCCAGAGGTATGTAAACGAAAACGGCTTTGAATTCATTACTCCGCCTGAGATCGCTGCTCTCCCCGAGGCAAAAGCTGAATACGAGAGAACTATGGATGAGATCTCCAGAAGCTATGAAAAAATAGCCGATATACTCACTGCTAAACATATAACAGAACTCACAGCCCAGGGAATGAATGAAAAAGAAGCTGCTTCAAAAGCAAGAAAGCTTGCCAACGAAGATGCAAGATTCATACTGCCTAATGCGTGTGAGACAAAGATCGTTGTTACGATGAATGTACGTTCACTTTTCAATTTTTTCCGTCACCGCTGCTGCAGACGTGCTCAATGGGAAATACGTGAAGTCGCAAATGAAATGCTCAGACTTTGTATCAAAGCTGCCCCGCATATATTTGCTCATGCAGGTCCTTCATGTGTGGCAGAGGGAAAATGTCCCGAAGGCAAGATGAGCTGCGGAAAAATGCTTGAAGTAAAGGAACAGTTCAGGTCATTAAAAAACAGTATTTGACACGGTGGATGTATGCTTGAATTCCGTGAGATCAACATTAATGACAGAGACAGAGTAAATAAAGCATTGGCTTTATCCCATAATCGCGGCTGTGAATACAGCTTCGCCAATAATCTTGCATGGAGAAGACTTGCCGACTCAAAGATCGCTTTTTATAAGGACTTCTACATATGCGGTGCTTTCAGCGGCGGTGTCCCACGTTTCGTACTGCCGGCAGGTCAGGGTGACTATCGTGATGTTTTGAGTGAACTAAAACAGTATTCCCGATCGTTGGGATACCCGCTCACATTGTACGGCGTTACCGACACAGGGTTAGCTATGCTTCATGAACTTTACGGTGATTCATTTACAGCAGTGCCTGACCGTGATGATTCTGACTATATATATAACTCGGAAGATCTTATATATCTCAGAGGTAAAAAATATCACGGAAAACGAAACCATCTCGCAAGATATGCTGAACTTGGTGCAGATTTTTCCATGATGACGGAAAAAGATTTTGATGACTGTATTACATTTGGTGCTGTTACATATAATAAAAATAATTCTGATAACGATCGATCCATGATAACAGAACAGTTTGCTATCGATACCTATTTCAAATACTTCGGTGAACTGGGTCTGAAAGGGGCAGTTATCCGTATAAACGGCAGTCTTGCTGCTTTTACTATAGGTGAAGGTATCTGCTCTGACACATTCTGCGTACACATCGAAAAAGCGGACACACAATACAATGGTATATACGCCGGCATCAACAACCTGTTTGCGGCTGCTGCTGCGGCGGACTATAAATATATCAACCGTGAGGAGGATCTCGGACTGGAAGGTCTCAGGCGATCAAAGCTTTCCTACCACCCTGCATTTCTCCTTGAAAAATATGAAGTTACATTTAAATGAAAGGATACATTATCATGATCTATGTATTTTTAGCAAACGGATTTGAAGAAACAGAAGCTGTCGCTCCTATAGACCTTCTCAGAAGAAGCGGCAGACAGGTAATTACTGTAGGTGTAGGCGACAGTATAATAACAGGTTCTCACAGCGTTCCGATAGCAACAGATACTATTGCACAGGAAGCACCTCTCTCTGATGAACTTGAAATGATCGTTCTTCCGGGAGGTATGCCGGGAACACTTAACCTTGAACAAAGCAGATACGTTCAGGAAGCTATCGATTTCTGCATGGAAAACAATAAATACATAGGTGCTATCTGTGCTGCACCTTCTATACTCGGTCATAAGGGACTTCTTAAAGGCAAAAAGGCTGTCTGCTACGAAGGATTTGAAACACAGCTTGAAGGTGCAGAAGTACTTGACGCTCCTGTAGCTGTTGACGGAAACATAATCACAGCAAGAGGCGCAGGCGCTGCAATAGAGTTTGCTCTGAAGCTTGTTGAGTGTGCAGTTTCAAAGGAAGAAAGTGACCGTCAGAGAAAGGCGATCCTCTGTGACTGATATGGACAGTAAGAAAGAATTAAGGAAGAAATACTCAGAGATAAGAGCTAATATAACCGATAAGACCGCTAAGGACGCTGAAATCACCGAAAGGCTCCTTGAGCTTGACAAGGTTAAGGAGGCAGATTGTCTGATGGTCTATGCATCGTTCGGTTCTGAGGTCGAAACATACGGTATTATAGATGCATTGCTTGGAAGCGATACAAAAATAGCTTTCCCGCGCTGCGAAGATGACGGTACTATGACTTTCCATATTATAGAATCATTTGCCGATCTGCATGAAGGAATGTACCGTATCAGTGAACCAGATATATCTCTCCCTTGTGCCGAAGTTACAGACAGGACAGTTTGTCTTATCCCCGGACTTGCCTTTACAGAAAAAGGCGGACGTCTCGGATACGGCGGAGGCTATTACGACAGGTTCCTTTCGGATAATCCGCATATATATACTATCGCTCTATCCTATGAGGAGCTTATCGCAGAGGAACTTCCGCTTATGAAGCACGATCTTCTTGTAAATTCAATCGTAACCGAAGAAAGGACGGTGCTCTGTAATGAGTGACAACAAAAACGACGAGGTTCTTGACGATATCCTCAACGATAATACCGATGACGGAAATCAGCCTCTTGAGGAAGCTGCAAAACTGCTTGCTGAAGCTGCTGAAAGGGATCATCATGTGAACGATGAGGATGACACAGACCCCGATGCTCCGAAAGAATTCGACCTCTACGCTGAGGATGAATACCCGGATGAGCAATTTTTAAGACGCAGTTCATACAATGTGCCAAGAAGGAGAAAAAGAAAAAAGAAAAAGCAGAGGAGCCGTTTACCGGGCATACTCATACTTGTTACACTGATACTTTCAGTATCTATTTGTTTATCTCTCGTCATTATCGCTTTCGGTAAGGATGTTATGGGCATAGGCAAGGATGATTCCACACATCTTATGGTAATCCCAGAGGGCTCATCTACCGATGAGATCGCATCTATGCTCCAGGATGAAGGTATCATCCGTTCACCTGAATGCTTCAAGCTGTTCTCACGTCTGAGAAAGTCCGATGAGCAGTACATCGCAGGTGAACACTTCGTACGCCCGAATATGGCTTATGAAGCTATCATCGACGAACTTACATCTATCCATCTCGAAGAACAGGAAACTGTAGAGATCACCTTCCCTGAGGGTATCAATATCTACGAGGCTGCTGACATCCTTCAACAGAATAATGTTTGTTCTGCAAGTGAGTTTATCTTCTACTTCAACTCAGGCGGATTCGGATTTAAGTTTGAGGACAAGCTCCCAAGCGATTCAAAACTCAAACTCAACCGTATGGAAGGTTATGTATTCCCTGATACCTACTTCTTCAACACAAATATGGAGCCTGAACAGGTATGCCAGAAGATATACCTTAACTTCGATAACAAAATGACTGATGAAAGATACAAGAGAATGGAAGAACTTGGTCTTTCACTTGATCAGCTCATTACTCTTTCTTCCATCGTTCAGAAGGAGGCTGCAACCACCGGTACTATGAAGATGGTAGCTTCTGTATTCTGGAATCGTCTGGATAATCCTGAGGTGTTCCCGCTTCTTCAGTCTGACCCTACAACAAACTATGCTAATGATGTGGTAAGACCTCACATGGACGTTTACGATGCTTCGATAATAGAGGCTTATGATACCTATCAAAGCGCAGGTCTCCCTCCCGGAGCGATCTGCAATCCGGGTATTGAGGCTATCGATGCTGTTCTCGAAAAGTTCCCGAGCAATTACTTCTACTTTATCGCCAATATCTTCACAGGCCATACAGAATTCTCTGAAACTCTTGAAGAACACGAGCAGCATCAGGTCGAGATAGCAAGCGAAGAAGACGAGTATATCGCTTCTTCAAAGGCTGCTGAAGCTGAAGCAGAAGCTGCTGCTGAGGAGGCTAAGAATGCTGACTTATCTTGAAGTGCTTGCACCTGCCGGTGACGAAGAACGCTTTAACGCAGCTATAAACTACGGAGCTGATGCGGTCTATTTAGGCCGCAAGCAGTTCGGTATGAGAGCATCGCCGCTTAATTTCGACTTTGAACAGCTCTGCAATGCGGTCCAGAAAGCTCACAAAAAAGGAGTAAAAGTATACCTTACCTGCAATACTCTGCCACGTAACAACGAGATACCGTTCTTTGAGCAGTTCGTCCGTGAGGCTGTGGAAGCCAATGTCGATGCAATGATAGTTGCTGATATCGGACTTCTCATGCTGATAAAGAAGTACGCTCCCGATATGGAGATACATATTTCAACTCAGACAGGTATAGTCAATTACGTAACTGCCCGTGAGCTTTACAATATGGGCGCAAAGCGTGTAGTCCTTGCACGAGAGCTCTCACTTGATGAGATAGCGGAGATACGTGCTAAATGTCCTGATGATATGGACATTGAATGTTTTGTTCACGGCGCTATGTGTGTGTCTTTTTCAGGAAGATGTCTGCTTTCTCAATATCTTGTGAACCGTGATGCCAATCGTGGAGAATGTGCTCAGCCATGCAGATGGGGCTATCACCTCATGGAGGAAAAACGCCCCGGTGAATACTTCCCGATTTTTGAGGACGAAAAGGGGACATATATCCTCAACGCAAAAGATATGTGCATGATAGAACATATCGACAAGCTGGCTGAAGTGGGCGTTACAAGTCTGAAGATCGAAGGCAGAGCAAAGTCCGCTTACTATGTAGCAGTTGTAACAAATGCCTATCGAATGGCTGTTGATGAATACCGTAAAGACCCATATAACTTCAGACTTCCCGACTGGATACGTGATGAAGTTTATAAGGTCAGCCACAGGAAATACTCCAAGGGATTCTTCTTCGGTACCCCAGAGGAATCACAGTACTATGAAAACAGCGGCTACATCCGCAATTATGATGTTGTAGCAGTTGTTGAGGAATGTAAGGACGGTATCGTTTACTGTACGCAGAGAAACCGCTTCTTTGCAGGTGATACAGTTGAACTGCTTGCTCCGTCATGTAAGCCTGTGAAAATGGTGCTTGAAACTCTCTACGATGAGAACGGTGAACAGATCGAAACTGCAAACCACGCTATGATGAATTTTTCATTCAAGTGTGATAAGGAATTCCCAAGCGGCACTGTTATACGAAAAGAAACTGATTAATACAAAAGCCATAGTTTGATACTATGGCTTTTGTTATAAATGAAATGACCGCAGAGGCACATTCCTGCGGTCTTTCCATAAAATTACTTTTTCTTTGCTTTGTTCTGTGCAGGAGCCTTTGCAACTACAGGCTTTTCAGCCACTACGGATTCTTCCATCCACTTGTAAACGAATGCTGCAATTGCAGCACCGATGAATGGTCCGACGATGAATACCCAAAGGTCAGATACTGCTGAACCGCCTGCAAAAATTGCAGGGCCGAGGCTTCTTGCAGGATTTACGGATGTGCCTGTAAGGCCGATTCCGAAAATGTGTACAAGAGTAAGTGTAAGACCGATGATGAGTCCGCCGAATGAACCGTGCTTTGCCTTCTTGGATGTAACACCGAGAATTGTCATAACGAAGATACAAGTGAGAAGGATCTCCACAAGAAGTCCTGCGCCGGCACTTCCGCTGACGCCTGCAAGTCCGTTTGAACCGAGACCACCTGTCTTATCCTCGATATTTCCGAGATCAAAGATAAGCTTTAACATTCCTGCACCTGCAAATGCGCCGATACACTGAGAGATAACATAACCAATAAAATCGGTGAATGTCATTCCTCCGCTGATAAGAACGCCGAGAGAAACAGCAGGATTGATGTGGCAGCCTGAGATGTTTCCGATACAGTAAGCCATGCCAACGATCACGAGACCGAAAGCGAGAGCTGTGAGGATGTAACCTCCGCCGTTTACTGCATCACATCCGACAAGCATTGCTGTGCCGCAGCCGAGAAGAACGAGTACAAATGTACCAATACACTCAGCTACATACTTTTTAATGGTGAGTGGTGTCATAAATACGCCTCCTTATGTAATTTTTTCGATCTAACGACCAATTTTATTATAACATTTTTTCTAAGATTAGTCAATGTGTTCAAGAAAATTTTATATTTTATTTATAGTTTGTATTATCATTTTTCCATGAGTATATGTTTTGCTATTGCGTATTTTTCCAATCGTTTCCTGAGTCTTGATGATTCCTCGGCTATAAGGGCAGAACGTTCAGGGTCGCTGTTATGTTCAAGGTCAGCAAGTTTGACAGCTCTTGCTACAGGATCTTTTTTGATCGCTCTGATGTAGTCGTAATATTCCGTATTTTTGTCATGCGTAAGGAGAACTACAGCATTTACGATTTCTTCGGGAAATAGAGCATACAGCTGATCTGCGGTGATATCTGTATCTTCAAGAACGTCATGCAGCAAAGCAGCACAAGTTTCGTATTCTGTCATCATCTGTTCTGCTAAGTGATAAGGGTGAAAAATATATGGGACACCGCATTTATCGGTCTGACCCATATGAGCATTATAGGCAGTTTTCATTGCTTTGACTGTAAGTTCAGTATATATCATGATATCACTCCTTTGATATATTATAGCACGATTTGAGCGATAAGACAAGAACTCACTTATCAGTTTTGATTCAGAAAGGTTTTGAGTCGTATTCTCTTTTCAGTTTCTCAACAGCTTTCTTTTCTATTCTTGATACATATGAACGGGATATTCCCATTTTTTTTGCTGTTTCATTCTGAGTATGGGATTCAGTACCGTACAGACCGTATCTGTATATCAGGATCTCCATTTCTCTCTTATCGAGGCAATTTCCGAGGAATGAATAAAGCTGCTTTGAACGTATCAGAAGATCGACTTGTTCATTTATATCTCTGCCGTCATCAAGAAGGTCCATTATAGTAAGTGTGTTTCCGTCCTTATCAACTTCAACGGGTTCGTTCATATGTATATCAGAAGCAGAACGTTTTGCTGCACGAAAATGCATTAGAATTTCATTTTCTATACATCTGCTGGCATAAGTAGCAAATTTGGAACCTTTTTTGTAATCAAATGTTGAGACTGCTTTTATAAGTCCGATAGTACCTATAGATATAAGTTCATCCTGTTCGTCGAAGTTTGAAGCATACTTTTTAACGATATGAGCAACAAGCCTGAGGTTGTGCTCGATAAGTTTTTTTCTTGCCTCATTGCTTCCGTCAGACATTTGTTCAAAACATTCCATTTCCTCTTTTTTAGAAAGAGGCTTAGGGAATATCGTTGAATTATCAACGTGCAGGGCAAAAAAGAAAAGGTTTCTCAGTATCTGTAATAACATTATCCGCACTCCTTTTTCAGATGATAATTATATAATATGCTGTCGAAAAATGTTATATGACGGGATATATATTTAGATAAAAGAAAAAAACAAATGAATCGTATTGACGTAATGAAATAAATATTATATAATTATAGTATATAAAAATTTGACACGTTTGGAGAAAGTGATAAAATGAATTATTCTGTATCAGCTTCTGTTCTCAGTGCAGATATGCTCAACCTTGAAAAAGAGATCAGGAAGATGGAAACAAGCGGTATAGATATGCTGCATTTCGATGTTATGGACGGCGTATTCGTAAATAATATTACATATGGTCTTTCCATTCTTGATGCTGTCAACAAGTGTACAGATATGCCCCTGGATGTTCATCTTATGATCATTGATCCGCTCAGATATGCAGAAAGATTCGCCAATTCCGGTGCGGATATCATCACATTTCATATTGAAAGTCAGAGCGATACTCTTGAAACCATTAATGCGATCAAAAAAGCGGGAGCTAAGGTATCACTCTCAGTAAAGCCGGGCACACCCGTTGAGAAACTATACCCATATCTGCCTTATCTTGATATGGTCCTTATCATGACTGTTGAGCCTGGGTTCGGAGGTCAGAGCTTTATCCCGGAAACTCTTGATAAAGTAAGAAAGATACGTGAAAAGATTACCGAACTCGGACTTGATACAGATGTAGAGGTCGATGGAGGGATAAATGCTGAAACTGCTGATCATGTCATAGAAGCTGGAGCAAACGTACTGGTATCGGGCAGCTATCTTTTCAATGCTCCTGATATGGCTCAGGCAGCAAGCCTCATCAAGAAAGGAAATTGATCCTTATGGCTCAGAGAACAGAACGTTATATATGGCTGGATAAAATGATAACTCTGGCTACACTTTCACTTATGGCATTTTTCTACTATGGCACTCATTTTCTTGCATCAGCTGTACTATCAG
This sequence comes from Ruminococcus sp., assembly GCA_017418765.1. The sequence goes on from JAFOMV010000174.1 coordinate 12,254, forward strand.
TCGTTACTGCTCTTGCAGCCGAATTCATATCATTGAGACTGCTTCACAAAAAGCTGACTCCTGATGACCTTTCATGCACATCGGATGCATTGATAATAGCGCTTATGATGCCTGCTTCTATAGACTATACTATATTAGGTCTGGCTGTCATATTCGGGATCGTGATAGCCAAAAACGTTTTTGGCGGCAGAGAGAATATGATATTCTCACCTGCGGCAGCTTCATACATTTTTGTGCTCACTTCATGGGGGAGGGAACTGCTTACCTATCCAGAACCGCATGTCCATACAAGTATAACCGGTAAGGCTGAGACACTTGTGAATTCTGCATCTCATGTTTTCAATATGACAGGCAAGATGGACTATACTGATTTTGAGATACTAATGGGAAACTTCAGCGGTCCGTGCGGCGCAGTAAGTATCCTTCTTCTTGCTATAGCGGCAGTGATGCTGTGCTTGAGAAAGGATATATCAGCAGGTGCACTTGTCGGTACTCTTTTCGGTACATCAATGTTTGCATTTGTAACGCCTATGATATCGAACAGAGCAGATTCAGTAAAGTATTCACTCGTTACTAATATGGTGCTTTTTGCTGCGATATATATAATATCAGATATCAGGACAGCACCGAAAAAATGGTATTTCGCTTTCTTTTACGGCCTTTTCATAGGTATATTTGCTTATATCGTCGTTCTTACGACCGGTAAGGAAAATGCGGTAGTTATCATATCTGTTGTGTTTACTCCTGCTGCACTCGGACTGCGTATGCTCGAAAGAAAAATAGAGCGTGCTGAAAGCGAGCAGTTATCATCTGAGAAGGAGGCCTAAGTATGATCAGAAGAAAAAGAACGATATTCAGCGGTTTGCTTGAAGATAATATGATCCTATCATCGCTTATGCTCATATCTCCTGTTATAATATGCGGTGATACAGTGAAAAATGCGCTTTCGCTCATATATGCTTTCAATACTATAACCTTTACCTCGCTGATACTCGGTTCATTTATCCCGAGAAAGCTTCCTTATACCATAAGGATCATTATTTACGCTTTGATATCTTCGCTGGTATATATCCCTGTCAGATGGTTTGCAGTAGAATTTTATCCTGATTCGATACAGCGTATCGGCATATACTATCCGCTGATAGCAGTTAATTCGCTTATAATCCTGCAAAGCGAAGCTATATTCTATCGCATGAAAAAAGGAAGGATGATTCTTTCTCTGATATTCTATATTATCGGTTTTGATCTTGTCATGCTTATAACAGGAGTTATTCGTGAGTTTTTTGCATATGGCACCTTCTTCAGCAGAGTAGCAGATATCGACACTACTATAAAAGGTCTTGGATGCCCCTTTGGCGGCTTCATATTCCTCGGACTGATGTGCGGAATTTACCGCTGGATAAGATCGGCGGTATCATCAGCAGGTGAAAGTGAGGATGACTGAATATGTTTATAATAAATGATCTGATCGCACTACTTGCTGCTAACCTGATATTTTCGCAGGCTTTGGGTACAAGTACTCTTTTTATAGCAGCAAGCGGAAGAAAAAATCTCATCAGAACAGCCTGCGTTATAACACTGTTTACAACGGTTGCTTCTGCTTTCACATACTTTGTGGATGAGTTTATGCCTGAAAGTATCCGTGTGTATGCAACACTTATCTGCTATACCTTTATAATAGGCGTACTGTATGCACTGTTCCTTATGATACTTTATTATTTCGGCAGAAAAAAATTCGATGAATACAAAAAGTACATACATATATCGGCTTTTAACTGTGCTGTAATGGGCACTCTTTTTACGATAAGTGAAAAAGCTGCGGAAGATCCTGAATTGATGGACACCGCACATTACTTTATGAAAGGACTTGAAGCAGGTTTTGGTTTTATAATTGCTTCACTGTTCCTTGCTGCTGCATATAAGAAACTTAATTCAGAAAAGGTCCCATCCTCGTTCAGAGGTTATCCTGCAATGTTAATATATCTCGGGATAATCTCAATGGCGATATACGCACTAAAGTAATCTAATAGCATAGGAGAGATATAATGAGATTCAAGAACAAAGGAAGGAAGATATACAAAACAAAAGAAAAGAATTATTACGGTAAAAGTCCCGTCGGAAAGGCTTTTTCGGTTGTGCTGACCGTTCTCCTTCTCGGAGGAATAGGCTTTATCGGTTACAGTGTAGCCGAGCCGATCATAAACTATTCAAAAAAAGCAGGAGACAGCGAACTGCCGCAGCCCGCAACTGTACCTACTGAAGCTGCCGCAGATGATATCGGTGATGCGATAGGATCAGAGACAGCGGATACTGTTGAGACAAATAAAAACGAGACTGAATCACTGGCTGGATATTCACTGACAGTCAATGATCTTGTCAATCGTGACTTTCTTGCTTCTGCACTTAAAAGGATACCTGAAGAACAAGGGATAGAATATGTGGAAGTGCCTCTGAAAGCGGCAGGCGGAAAAATATACTATGCAAGCAATATCCGGACTGCACAGCAGTCTGGAGCTGTGCAGGGACAAATGCCTCTTGGTGAGATCGTTTCTGTTATCGTACAGGAAGGATACAAACCTATTGCACATATAAGCACATTCAATGATAATATTACCCCTGCTACATTTCCTGAGATGGGTTATCTTACGCTTGATGACTGGTCACAGTGGATAGATGATGACTATGAGGACGGCGGAAAGCCCTGGACTTCACCCTTTTCTCCGTCAGCAGTCGATTATAATATCAGTGTTATCGATGAGGTATCGGGCTCAGGTTTCAGCAAGGTCATATGCAGCGATTTTACATTTCCGGAATTTCGTGATTCTGACATCGAATATCTTGGTGAGAGCGTGGTCTCAGATGATCGTTATAAGGCTATGACATCCGCTGCCAATACCATATATGAACATATTACCAATAAAGGCTCAACGATGCTGCTCGAGGTATCGGCAGCAGACATACTGCGTGGCAGCAGTGATATACTTCAGCCGCTGCTGCTTAAAGTGAATACTCTCGTTGTTGATATCGATCTTGACGAGATAAGGTACGGAGTTTTTACAGGCGATACAGTTTATGATTTCAGCGGAAGTGCCGCCGAGAATACAGATAAAATGCTCGATCTTATCGAGGAGGAGATAAGCAGTTTCAAGACTGTGGTCAAAATAAGAGGCAATAATTTTAACCCGTCAGATATTGTAAAAGCTGCCGAAGCAGTAAAGGAGCATGGGATAAACTCATGCATCATAGGTTCAGTTTAAGGTGAGGCGCACATCCGGTGTGTGCGTTTCCCGATACCGATAATATCGGAGATAGGAGGATCAATTATGTCAGACAATTTTATGGTTTCACTTCAGCGTCTTATCGACGAATTCAAGCTTGAGGTGATATATATTCACAAAGATGCAAACGATATCATGATCGATGAAAACGATGTAAACCGTCCCGGACTTCAGCTTATGGGATTCTATGAATATTTCAATCCTGAGCGTATACAGATCATAGGAAAGATGGAGTTCGCATATCTTTCTACTATAGATGAGAAAACAAGACGTGAACGCTTACAGCTTCTTTTTTCTCAGAGGATACCAGCACTGATAATAACAAGAGAGCTTCCGTATTTTGCAGAAATGCTTGAACTGGCAAAGGAGTTTGAAGTTCCGCTTCTCAGAAGCAAGGAGAGTACATCCAACTTTATGTCGGGGCTTATCGCATTCCTTAATCTTACACTTGCGCCAAGAATTACACGTCACGGCGTACTCATTGAGATATACGGTGAAGGCGTATTCATAACGGGTGAAAGCGGTGTGGGCAAGAGCGAAACTGCTATAGAGCTTGTTAAGCGTGGACACAGACTTGTTGCCGATGATGCGGTAGAGATACGAAAGGTATCAAATATCAGCCTTGTAGGAAGCTCGCCTGACAATATCCGTCACTTCCTTGAGCTTCGTGGTATCGGTATCATCAATGCAAGAAGACTTTTCGGTATCGGTGCTGTTAAGACAACTGAAAAGCTTGACCTTGTAGTCGAACTGGAACAGTGGAATTCTGAAAAAATGTATGACCGTATGGGCGTTGATACAGAATTTGTATCGATCCTCGGCGTAAAAGTACCTTCTCTGACTATTCCTGTAAAACCGGGACGTAACCTTGCGGTAATTCTCGAAGTAGCCGCAATGAACAACAGACAGAAGAAGATGGGCTATAATGCAGCAAGAGAACTTCTTAATCGTCTTGGTATGGAATCAGATGCTAAAGAGATCGTAAGAGATTATGAGTCTTTCTGATAATATCAATCACTATTTTTGGGGGTAACTATGTTAAATTTGACAGAACTTACACAGCTTTGTGTTGAACTTGGATGTAAGATCACACCAGAATGTCCGCTAAGCGAATACATAACATTCAGATTCGGCGGCCCTTGCAGAGCTTTGATCAGTATCAATTCAGCATCTTCTGCTGCCAGTTTGCTAAGGTATCTGAAGGATAATTCCATAAAATATGGTATACTCGGACGAGGAAGCAATGTAATAGTCTCTGATGATGGATTTGATGGAGTCATACTTCTTTTCGGAAGTGATTTTGCATCTATTGAACTGGATGGAAATACAATGCGCTGTGATGCCGGTGCATTGCTTGCATCAGCATGTGTCCACGCTCAGCAGCAGGGGCTTTCAGGAATGGAGAATCTTTTTGGTATACCCGGAACAGTAGGCGGTGCTCTTTACATGAATGCAGGCGCATACGGCAGCGAAATGAAGGATGTAGTTGTCAGTGCGGAATATATTGATGATGACTGTTTGATAAAGAATATAGATGCCGAAGACATGGATCTTTCGTACAGACATAGTTTTTTCTCAGGCAGCGGTAAGATAATCACATCAGTCACTATGAAACTGGACAGTGGTGAGCCGTCTGCGATCAAAGCTGCTATGAATGAATGTATGAATAAGAGAAGTTCAAAGCAGCCTCTTGAATATCCAAGTGCAGGCAGTACATTCAAGCGCCCTGAAGGAAGCTACGCATCACTGCTTATCGATCAGTGCGGACTTAAAGGACTTTCATGCGGCGGTGCAATGGTAAGCGAAAAACACAGCGGATTCGTAATAAATAAGGGGTATGCGACTTGTGCAGATGTACTTGAACTCTGCGAAAAAGTCAAGGATATTGTAAAGGAAAAGACAGGTTATGTTCTCGAACTGGAACCTGTTATCCTTAAATAATCATAAGGAATAAACATAAGGAGTTTTTTATGGAGCTTTTAATTGTAACGGGAATGTCAGGATCAGGTAAATCCAGCGTTATGGATGTAATGGAGGATATAGGTTATTATTGTATAGATAATATCCCCCCAATGCTGATATCGCAGTTTGTTGATCTGTGCAGGCAGTCTGAAACAGGTATTGACAAGATAGCTGCTGCGGTAGATATACGTTCAGGAGATATGTTTGCTGAGATATTCCGTTCATGGCAAAAGCTTAGGGCAAACAGCGATATATCTGTAAAAGTTTTGTTTATCGAAGCAAAAGATGAGGTTCTTATAAAGAGGTATAAAGAGACAAGAAGAAAACATCCACTGGATGAAAAATTCAACGGCAATATGCATGAGGCCATAAGATATGAATGGCAGCAGCTTTCACAGCTGAGAGAAATAGCTGATTACTATATTGAAACATCTGAGCTTAGTGCTTCTCAGCTTAAAGAGCAGATAAAAAAACTATTCCTTGAAAGGGATTCTGATTCACTTGCTATTAAGGTCATGTCATTTGGTTTCAAATACGGAGTTTCGACGGAATCAGATCTTGTTTTTGATGTAAGATGTCTGCCTAATCCGTTTTATATCCCTGAATTAAGAAATCATACAGGTCTTGATCAGTGTGTGAGAGATTATGTTATGAAGCATGAAACTTCACAGAAACTGTTCTCTAAGTTGTGTGACCTCGTCGATTTTCTCATACCTATGTATGTTCAGGAGGGAAAAAGTCAGCTCGTTATAGCTTTTGGATGTACAGGCGGAAAACACCGTTCTATCACTTTTGCCGAGCTGATGGCTGAACATCTTATCAGTGAAAATTTCAAGGTGCAGAAATACCACCGTGATATAACAAAAGATAGAAAATTCGTTTAAGGAGTGTAGCTGATGTCTTTCTCAAATGATGTAAGACAGGAGATATGTACGGCTGTCAGTGACAAGGATAAACGCTTTGCCTGTTTGTACGGAATGATCCTTTTCGGGCGCACACTTTCAAATGAACTCATATGTTTTCAGACAGAGAGCCTGACGTCATCCGAGCAGTTCGCTTCGCTTTTCCATGCGGTGTTCAAACGTGAGATACAGTGCAGGGAACATATAAGACGCAGCGGCACGGTGCTCTATATCTATGAGATCACCGATCCTGAACTGATAGGTGAGATATTCAATAAATACAAGCTCTCTGAAAATGAGAGGATGATAGATTCCGAGATTATTGCAACCAGTAGTCTCGGAGTTTTTACAGCAGGAGTGTTTCTCGCCTGCGGAAGTGTGAATGATCCGTCAAAGGAGTATCATATGGAGTTCACTGTTCCTGAGGAGGGATTAGCTGAACAGCTTTCAACTCTGCTCGGAGATATCGGAGTTACAGCCAAGACTGTTCTCCGCAGAGGACAGCATATCGTATATATTAAAGGAAGCGAATCGATAGAAGATACACTTACATTCATAGGTGCACAGCAGTGTACCCTTGAGCTTATGAATGTTAAGATATACAAAGATGTAAGAAATAAAGCGAACCGCATTGCCAACTGTGATGCGGCTAATATCGATAAGGTCGTAGATGCGGCGATGAAGCAGATCGAAGATATCACCTATATTGAAAAGACCAAAGGACTTGACTATCTTTCTGACGAACTTCGAGAGCTTGCCGAGCTCAGACTTGATAACGTAGATATGAGCCTGAAGGAGATAGGTGACAACCTGACTGTGCCTATAAGCCGTTCGGGAGTGAATCACCGTTTCCGCAAAATAGCAAAGATAGCCGAAGATCTGAGAAACGGAGGAGTAAAAGATGAACAGCAGTGATTTCGTTCACCTCCACCTCCATACTGAATACAGCCTTCTTGACGGCGCTTGCAGACTGAAGCCGCTTATGGAACATATAAAGTCTCTGGGGCAAACAGCTGTTGCAATAACCGATCACGGAAATATGTATGGTGCTGTTGAATTCTGGAATGAGGCAAAAAAAGCAGGTATCAAACCAATAATCGGCTGCGAAGTGTATGTGGCAAGACGTACAAGACATGACCGTGAACCTAAACTGGACAGTTCACCCTATCATCTGATACTTCTATGCAAAAACAATGAAGGCTATAAGAATCTTGTCAAGCTTGTCTCGATAGCAAGCATTGAGGGCTTTTACAATAAACCGAGAGTTGACCTTGAACTGCTGAAAAAGTACCACGATGGACTTATATGCCTTTCTGCCTGCCTTGCAGGAGAGATACCACGTCTGCTGAATAACGGCACTTACGAGGAAGCCAAAGCTGTGGCTATACTTTATCTTGAAATTTTCGGTGAGGGCAATTATTTCATCGAAGTTCAGGATCACGGTATTGCGGCTGAGAGAAAGATACTTCCTCATTTGTACAGATTGTCTGAGGAAACAGGCATCCCCCTTGCGGCTACTAATGACTGCCACTATATCAGCAAGGAGGACGCAGAAATGCAGAATGTCCTCATCTGCATACAGACAGGCAAAATACTCGGTGAGCCAAATGGCATGAGTTTCGAGACTGATGAATTTTATGTGAAGTCTACTGAGGAAATGGCTCAGCTTTTTGCAGGCCATGAGGAGGCTTTGAAGAATACTGCACGTATCGCTGAGATGTGCAATGTGGAATTTGAATTCGGCAATATCAAGCTCCCGAAATTCACAGTTGAGGGAGTGTCTGACAATGAAGCTTACTTCCGTGACCTTTGCCGAAAGGGAATGTATGAGCGTTACGGCGATTCACCTGATCCTAAGGTTGAGGAAAGGCTTGAATACGAATTGTCTGTCATCACAAGAATGGGCTATACAGACTACTTTTTAATTGTCTGGGATTTTATCAGATACGCACGCAGTCACAATGTCCCTGTAGGCCCCGGCAGAGGCTCTGGTGCAGGAAGTCTATGTGCTTACTGCATCGGCATTACAGGTATTGACCCTATGAAGTTCAATCTTCTTTTTGAGCGCTTCCTTAATCCTGAGCGAGTAAGTATGCCCGATTTCGATATAGATTTCTGTATAGAGGGAAGACAAAGCGTCAAGGACTACGTTGTACGCAAATACGGCAAGGACTATGTCTCGGAAATAATTGCATTCGATACGCTGAAAGCCCGTGCTGCCGTAAGAGATACAGGGCGTGTCATGAGCCTGCCTTATGCGTTGTGCGATAAGGTAGCAAAGCAGATAGACATGAGGAATACTCTTGATGATGCTTTGAGGGAATCCGAAGAACTTGCACAGCTTTACAAGAGCGACAGAAGTGTTAAGAAGCTTATCGATACTGCAAAAAAGCTGGAAGGTATGCCTCGTCATGCTTCTACTCATGCGGCAGGTGTTGTTATCTCAGCAGTACCGCTCAGCGACCTTGTACCGCTTCAGAAGAACGATGACACTGTAGTAACGCAGTACACAATGACTATTCTCGAATCTCTTGGACTGCTGAAAATGGACTTTCTCGGTCTTCGCAACCTTACGATCATTCGTGACACTGTAAATGAGATCCGCAGAAGTGAGCCTGAATTTGACATAGATAAAATAGATTTTGCAGATCAGAACGTCTACAAAATGCTGTCGGACGGCGACACCTGCGGTGTTTTTCAGTTTGAGAGTGCAGGCATGACAGCGAGACTGATGGAGCTTTGTCCCGAAAGACTGGAGGATCTGATAGTTATTCTGTCTCTGTATCGTCCGGGACCTATGAAGTCTATTCCCGTTTATATCGAGAATAAAAAGCATCCTGAGAGTATAAAGTACAAGCATCCCATACTGAAAGATATTCTTGCGGACACATACGGCTGTATGGTCTATCAGGAGCAGGTAATGGAGATATGCCGTAAAATGGCGGGATATTCCTATGGACACGCTGATATCGTCCGCAGGGCGATGGCTAAGAAAAAGCATGACGTTATGCTCGAAGAACGTGAGAAGTTCGTAGCAGGTTCCGTTGAAAAAGGAGTTTCCGAAACTGTGGCAAATGAAGTTTTTGACGAAATGGTCAGCTTTGCGTCCTATGCTTTCAATAAATCCCATGCGGCGGCTTATGCATATCTTGCATATCAGACCGCCTATCTGAAATATCACTATCGTGGTATCTACATGGCGGCGCTGATGTCAAGCGTTATGGGCAGCAGCGACAAGCTTGCGGAGTATATCAATTCCTGCCGTGACAATGGGATAAAAGTCTGCTGTCCTGATGTCAACAAGAGTTTCAAGGGATTCACTTTCAAGGACGGTGTAATGTATTTCGGTCTGCTTGCTATAAAAAATGCAGGCAGTGGTCTTGCTGACAAGCTTATCCTTGACAGGCAGCAGCATGGCGATTTCAAAGGATTACAGGATTTCTGCGAGCGTATCGAAGGACGTGAACTAAACAAGAAGGCTCTTGAAAATATGATAAAAGCCGGAGCCTTTGACGGCCTCGGACTTAACAGGAGACAAATGCTCGAACATTATGAGGAGCTGATCAATGCGGCACAAGAAGGCAAGAGGGGAGTAATGGACGGTCAGCTTGGACTTTTCGGAGCTGAAGAAAACCATCAGATGAGTATAAGGATATCTTCTCGCCCTGAATTTGAAAATAAAATGCTGTTTGCGATGGAGAAAGAAGCAGTGGGAATGTTCCTGAGCGGTAGTCCGCTTGATTCTTATGAATGGATAAGTGAACTGTTACACACTTCTGATATTGGCAGTATCGTCTCGGAATCAGATCATAAAGACGGCGATAATGTCAGAATTCTTGCTGTGGTTGAAAACAGTAAAGCACATATCACCAAGAAAGGTGATAAAATGTGCTTTGTTGAATTATCTGATGGTACAGGAAGCATAGAATGTGTTGCGTTCCCTGATCTATACGCTTTGAATTCATCTAAATTCAATGATGGAGAAGTTTTGCTCATAGGCGGCAGGATATCGGTGAAGGATGACAAGGTAACGCTGATATGTACAAGTGCTGCTTCTGAAAGAGAATTTGAACTGCTTGTTTCAAATATGAAGCTGTGTATAAAAACTGTTTCAAGCAAAGCGGCTGTTACTGCGGAACTTGCAGAATTATGCAGAGCTTTTAAGGGGAATACAGAGATCTGTTTTTACCTTACAGATATTAAAAAGATCGTTATGCCAAAAAACAGGCTTTCCATGACTGTAGATCGTAATTCATTTGAAAAACTGAAGGATCTGTTCGATATTTCGCAGATAGGTCTTATACATTGATGACTGAAATAAATTTGAAATATTACGGAAAAAATACTTGACATTTTTTCTACAAAGTAGTAAAATATAAGAGTATGGAATTTTGTTGCGGTTTTACCGTGAATTATAATATTGCCTTGTGCAGAATGGAGAATTAGTATGATCAAGAAAATCGGTGTTTTAACAAGCGGCGGAGATGCCCCTGGAATGAACGCTGCTGTAAGAGCTGTTGTCAGAACTGCTCTTAGTAAAGGTATGGAGGTATACGGTGTCCGCAGAGGATATGTAGGTCTCATCAACGGCGATATCTTTCAGATGGATGAAAGAAGTGTTTCTGATATTATTCATACGGGCGGTACAGTACTCTACACAGCAAGATGCCCTGAGTTCAGAACTCAGGAAGGCGTTGCTAAGGCTAAGGCTCAGTGTGATGAACTCGGTATCGAAGGTCTTGTTGTTATCGGCGGTGATGGTTCATTCAGAGGTGCAGCTGATCTTTCTGCTATGGGTGTTCTTTGTATCGGTATCCCCGGTACAATTGACAACGATATTTCCTGCACTGATTATACTATCGGCTTTGATACAGCTATGAACACAGCAATGGAGCTTATCGACAAGCTTCGTGATACATCACAGTCACATGACAGAATCTCTGTTGTTGAAGTAATGGGCAGAGGTGCTGGACATATTGCTGTAAATACAGGTATTGCCTGCGGTGCTACAGATATCATTACTAAGGAAGTTCCTTATGATCTTGATTCCATCGCCAACACTATGCTTGCTAAAAAGGCAAAGGGTAAGCAGAACTTCGTTGTTATCGTTGCAGAGAGCATCGGTCATTCACAGGAGATCGCTACTATACTTCAGGAAAAGACAGGCATCGAGGCAAGAGCTACTATCCTCGGTCATGTTCAGAGAGGCGGTTCACCTACAGTAAGAGACAGAGTGGAAGCTACAAGAATGGGCTATTATGCTGTTGAATTGCTTGAACAGGGTATCGGCAATCGTGTTGTTGGTATCAAGGACAGTGAGATCGTGGATTATGATATCCAGGAGGCACTCGCAATGTCTAAGGCTTATGATGAAAAGCTCCATCATATCGCTGAGCAGATCGCATTCTGATAATAAAGGATAACGTACATATCCGCTTGCAATAACAAATGCTTTAAGTATTATCTGTTATTGCAGGCGGATATTTTTTATTTGAATTCAGTTATTATCTTTTTGTTTGAACCATCAGGCGAATATCTCCATGTGGTAAGCTTTCCGGCAGATATGAAGTAATTGATCGCATGATGATTATCAGTAAGTTCACTGAATGAATCTACAATTATTAGTTTTACTTTCATTTTTTCGAGGATGATCGCTTTTATGTAGACACTGACTTTCTCCCCCGGAGCAATACCTTCCTTTGACTCTGCAAGACCCGCAAGATTAGGAGCAAGCTCAACGAATATACCGTAATCCTCAACTGAACGTACGATTCCTGACACAGTTTCACCTACAGCATACTTATCTGCATTTTCTTCCCATGTACCGAGCAGTTCCTTATGTGAGAGAAATACTCTGCCGTCTGTGACATTCTTCACGACCGCTTTTATATCCTGTCCTATATAAAAGCGGTCAGAGGGATGTGATATTCTTGAAACTGATATAGAGTCGATCGGTATAAGTGAGGGTATGCCGCAGCCTATATCTACAAAGGCGCCAAAATGCTCGATGTGAGTTACCCTTGCATCTATGATATCTCCTGAGGTAAGCTCTGAGATGTAATTACTGATACAATCAAGCTGTGAGGCTTTGCGTGATAGTATAGCTATGGTATGTCCATCACCATTCTTTTTTAAAGCTAATATTTTGAAGCGTACGATCCTGTTTACACGTGAGATAAGAGCAATATCTCTTGTTATGCCTTCAGCTATACCGACTGCTCCTTCTTCACGAGGGATGATACCTTTGCCGAATGGCAGATCAACAACAAGATCATGTGAACTTGTACACATTACCGCCTTAGCCTCAACGTCAGTTTTATTCTGAATTGCTTCTATAATACCTTTCTCTGATGAGATGTGATACTGATTCTCTTTTGTATCAAAAATACATCCTTCGGGTCTGAAATCCATGTTTTTACCTCCGCTTAGAAAATTTTAGAGATGCTGCTGACGTTTATCAGCACACTACATACTATGCCGAGGAAAGAGAGATTATACCGCTGACCGTATGTTTTCTGCTCCCATTGCATGAAGCATGGATACTACATTTTCAACAGCCCCGCTTCCGCATATTATGCAAGCACTGACTTTCTGCTGCTTTCTTGCTGACAGAGTTTCTTCACCGTATATCTGACCATTTACTGCTGATATAAGGCTTGCGTGTGTATTCAGCATATCAGGAACAGCCATATGGTTTATTGAGTGATCTGTATTCCCGTGTACTGTCACATGTCCCGAATAAACATAGCTTATCCCTTGTTTGGCACGCTGGACTGCTGTGTTGGCTGTTTCGGCTGAGTCAAAGTCAGCAATTACTCTTGATATCATATATATCATCCTTTCACTTTTTGTTTGACTTCAATATGTTTTTTTATTGGTTTTTATTATTTTTACACAAATATAAAAAAATATACCGCTTATATATTGATTTGCAAATGTTTTTAGGGTATAATTAATAGTGCGGCAATTTATTAATAATTATTCCACATATTATTAAAGGAGGGAACATGATGGACGTCAGAGTCGGTGATATTCTTTTAATGAAAAAGATACACCCCTGCGGCAGTAAGGAAATGTACGTTCTGAGATCAGGTATGGATTTCAAATTAAGATGCAGCGGCTGCGGCAGAGAATTTATGATCCCTCGCAGTAAAATAGAGAAAAGTATTAAAAGCATACAGCACAGTGAGAATAGTCAGCCATAGCTTTGAAGTAATATAATATGTTTTTTATAGATAGATTAACATCGTTCCCAAGGAGATAAATATGTTTGAAAAGCTTTCAGCTATGGAAAAAAAATATGATGAGATAAGCGAAAAGTTATCTCAGCCTGACATCGTAAATGATAACAAACTCTACACTCAGCTGATGAGAGAGTATAAGAATATGACTCCGATCATCGAAAAGTATCGTGAATATAAAAAGTACCTCGAATCCTGCAATGAAGCTAAGGAGCTTCTCGATGCAGGCGGTCTGGACAAAGACTTTAAGGAAATGGTACAGTCAGAGTTTGAATCATCAAAAGCTGCTATAGAGAATATAACTCAGGAACTGAAGATACTTCTTCTTCCCAAAGATCCGAATGATGATAAAAATGTTATCATCGAGATAAGAGGCGGTGCAGGCGGCGAAGAAGCTTCGCTCTTTGCAAATTCACTTTATCGTATGTATACTATGTATGCAGAGGCAAGAGGCTGGAAACAGGAAGTGCTCAGCGCTAACCCAACTGAACTTGGCGGCTTCAAGGAGATAAGCTTCTCTATTGAAGGCGAAGGTGCTTATTCCAGACTTAAATATGAAAGCGGAGTCCACAGAGTACAGCGTGTTCCCGAAACTGAGTCACAGGGACGCATCCATACTTCTACTGTTACAGTAGCTGTACTGGTGGAGGCTGATGATGTTGAACTTGAAATAAATCCTACCGATCTGAAGATAGATTACTTTCGTGCCAGCGGCGCAGGCGGACAGCATATCAACAAGACTGAATCCGCTGTTCGTATCACTTATCTTCCTACAAATGTGGTTGTTGAGTGTCAGGACGAGCGCAGCCAGCATAAGAATAAAGACAAGGCAATGAAGATACTGCGTTCCCGTATTTATGAGGCTATGCAGCAGGAACAGAATGACAAGATCGCTTCTGAGAGAAGGTCACAGGTAGGTACAGGTGACCGCTCAGAACGAATCAGAACATACAATTATCCGCAGGGACGTCTTACTGACCACAGGATAGGTCTTACCATCTACAGGCTGGAAGATATCCTTAACGGAAATCTCGACGAAGTATTTGATTCGCTGGCTACAGCCGATCAGGCTGCTAAGCTGGCAAGTCAGGAAGAGTAATGTTATGGAGACAGTTTTACTAAGTGATAGTGAAGCCGATCTTTTAAAGGCGGCAAAGCTTTTGGCAGAGGGCGAAATAGTGGGTATACCTACTGAAACTGTATATGGTCTTGGGGCTGATGCATCCAATGAAGCTGCTGTAAGGAACATCTTCGCAGCTAAAGGAAGACCTGCTGATAATCCGCTGATAGTTCATTTGTCGGATTTTTCAAATGCAGTAAGGTATACATCATTTATACCGGAACTGGCATACAGACTGGCAGAGCGATTCTGCCCAGGTCCGCTTACAATGGTATTGCCTAAAAACGAAAGCATACCTATGGTAACATCCGGCGGACTGGATACGGTCGGGATACGTGTGCCTTCTCATCCGGTCATGCACAGGCTGATAGAACTGAGCGGCTGCCCTATAGCTGCACCTTCTGCTAATACTTCCGGTTATCCCAGCCCTACATCAGCAGCACATGTCATGAATGATATGCACGGTAAGATAGCTGCTGTTGTAGACGGCGGTGAATCTGAATTCGGCGTTGAGTCAACTGTCATCGCCATAGAGTCAGATGATTCGGTAAGAATATTGCGTCCGGGATGTATCACAGCGGAAATGCTCAGAGAGATATGCGGAGATGTAATAATCGACCATGCAATTCTCCATGAGCTTGAAGCAGGACAAAAAGCGTCTTCTCCCGGTATGAAATATAAGCATTATTCACCTAAAGCAGACATAACCATGATAGAAGGCGGGCTTGATGAGTTTACTGATTATGTATCCAAGCACGATCCTGATATTACATATTCCCTTATTTATGACGGAGACGAGGGAAGCTTTCCGTTCAAGCATCTTACTTATGGAAGCAACAGTGTTGAACAGGCTCATCAGCTTTTTGCAAAACTGCGTGAATTGGATGAGATAGGTGCGAAAAAAGTATTTGTCAGAGCTCCATCAAAGGACGGAGTTGGTCTGGCAGTGTACAACCGCCTTATCAGGGCGGCAGGATTCGAGGTGATAAGGATATGAATACACTCAGCGAAGTCATGGTAGTCGGACTTACGGGTCAGACAGGTGCAGGTAAAAGTACTGTATCAAAGGTATTCTCTGCAAATGGCTTCTCAGTCATAAACGCTGATATGGTGGCAAGAAAAGTCGTTGAGAAGGGGTCTATGTGCCTTGATGAGATCGCTGATTTTTTCGGTGACAATGTGATCAACGATGACGGCTCACTTGACAGGAAGGCGCTTGCCGCTATTGTTTTCTCAGATAAAGCAAAGCTGGAAACTCTCAATACTATTATATATCCTTACATTACAGGCGAGATACTAAGACAGATAAGAACTCTGGCAAAGAACGGAAACAAGCTGATACTGCTTGATGCTCCTACACTTTTTGAAAGCCGTGCTGATGATTTCTGTGAGATCATAATATCAGTTATAGCAGATGCAGATATAAGGGAAAAACGTATTATTTCCCGTGATGGCCTTACACATGAACAGGCAATAAAAAGAATGAATTCACAGCTGGATGAGAGCTTTTTCGTATCACATTCCGATTACATCATACACAATGACGGTGGATTAGAAGCTGTTAACGAGATATCAAAAGAGGTATCCGACAGAATAAAGGACTTGTTTTTTTCAAAACAGTCTCCTGTGGCCACAGTATGACCACATAGCAAATAACCCAAAGGAGAGTTGATAATATGTCAGAAAAGAAAAGTGCAGCAAAAAAACTCGAGGAAAAGCTTTTTTTGAACAGAAAAAATGCAGTTGAAACTTTGAGTGTCGAGCAGATAAAGGAATGCGATGACTTCTGTGAAGGATATAAAGACTTCATGAATACAGCCAAAATCGAACGTGAAGTTGTTATCTATTCTGAGGAACTTCTGAAAAAAAGTGGATTCAAAGAGTACACTAAAGGCATGAAGCTCAAAGCAGGTGATAAGATTTACAGGAATAACAGAGGTAAATCCATCCTTATAGCTACAATAGGAACTGCCCCTGTCTCTGACGGGGTGAGACTGTGTGCAGCTCATATCGATTCCCCAAGACTTGACCTTAAACAGAATCCTCTTTATGAAGATACGGATATGGCATATTTCAAGACTCACTACTATGGCGGTATCAAGAAATATCAGTGGACTACCATACCGCTTTCACTTCATGGTGTTGTTATCAAAGCTGATGGCACATCTGTTACTGTTAATATAGGCGAGGATGACAAAGATCCTGTTTTCTGCGTTACTGACCTTCTTCCGCATCTTGCAGCAAATCAAATGACCAAGCCTATGTCTAAAGGTATAACAGGCGAACAACTCAATCTTGTCATAGGTTCACGTCCTTTCAAGGATGACGAGGAAAGCGGTTCTGTTAAGCTTAACATAATGAATATTCTTTACGAAAAATACGGGATCACTGAAGCTGATTTTATTTCGGCAGAGCTTGAAGCTGTTCCTGCTTTCAAGGCTAAGGATATTGGTTTTGACAGAAGCATGATAGGTGCATATGGTCATGATGATAAGGTTTGCGCTTATCCTGCACTTATTGCAGCAGCAGAGTGCGATTCACCTTTGCATACAGTAGTAACCGTTCTTACCGATAAGGAAGAAATAGGCAGTGACGGAAATACAGGCCTCCATTCAGCTTACCTTGAATACTTTATACATGATCTTGCTGAGGCTCTCGGTTCAGACGGAAGAACTGTTCTTTCAGCTTCTGAGTGCCTGTCAGCTGATGTTAATGCTGCATTTGATCCGAACTATCCGGAAGTTAATGAAAAAAACAACGCAGCTTACATTAACAAAGGTGTTTGCATTACAAAATATACCGGTGCAAGGGGAAAAAGCGGCACATCAGATGCTTCTGCCGAGTTTACCGGAAGAATAAGACGCCTTATGGATGCTAATGAAGTAATATGGCAGACAGGCGAGCTTGGAAAAGTTGATGAAGGCGGCGGAGGAACTGTCGCAGCATATGTTGCCGATCTTAATGTCGATACTATAGATATGGGTGTGCCTGTGCTTTCAATGCACGCACCTTATGAGATAGTTTCAAAGATCGATACCTATATGGCATACAAGGCATTTAAAGTATTTATTAATGATTAAAATAAAACAGGCAGATAACTTCATAAGAAGGTACCTGCCTGTTTTTTTGTTGCTGAAATAATATACTATAAGTAAACTAATATAATATTTTTATGTTCTGTTTAAAATAATATATTTGAAAAATAATCATTATAATGTTATAATATATACATAGAAGGAAAACATTTCTATTAACAAGCCAATTCCTATTCCATCCCCTTTTAAAAAGAATGAGAGACCTTTTAAAAAAAGGTTTACTCATTCTTTTTATTTTATTATCTCGCTCTTGATCTTGTCACCAAATGCTATAAGGGTATTGACACAATCCATAACTAATGGATTGGATTCACTTGAGCGTCTGTAAACTATTATATCTTTGTTTATTTGCTGAGCATAGGAACATTTTTTGATGATAATACCTGCTGTTTCCATGAAGGGATTTTTTATCGGAGGTACCCACATATATGCGTCTTTTACAGTTGCCATTATACTTACCTGTGAACCTCTATCAAGTACATTTATCCTCTTATTGGGCGATATATCTTCATAATTAGCATTAACTGAAGCACGGCGAAGCATATCCGGCTCATTTATCCCGTTATATATCTCAGGGTAATTTCTGAGTTCCTCATAAGGAATATCATCAAATTTTGCCAAAGGATGTGATCTGTGTAATGCTATTGCAAATCTATATTCGAGAAGTACTTTACAAATTAGATTTTTAGAAGCTATGAGTTTTTCTGTCATATCTAAGTAATTCTCTGGTATACGTAATACGCCAATGTCATATTTACCAATACAAGTTTCGTTCATTACTCGATTAGTATCACTTTCAGTCAGATTTATCTCCATTTTTTCAAATTTACCCTCGTGTTTGGAAATAAATGTTCCGATAGCAGCAGTAATGTAAGAAGAACGTGAAATGCCAATATTCATAGAAATTTCGGATGAATTACGATTAAGATAATCACGCTCAAGGCTGTGTATATCATTTACGATGGAAGTTGCCCTGCCAAGGAATTCTTCACCTTCCGGAGTGAGTACCATACCGTTTGGTGTACGGTTGAATATCTGGATCCCTAACTCATTTTCCAGTTCTTTAAGGGCGATACTTATATTAGGCTGAGCCTGAAAAAGCTGTTTGGCAGCTCTGGTTATACTTCCTTCCTGAGCAATGGCAATAACATATTCTAACTGCTGTATTTTCATTGTCTCACCTCCTTTAAACGATGAGAGAAAACAGGCAATGTCTGGCTTGTTAAAACATTTCTGATATCTCACATCAATTTGCGAATAATAGTAAAAGAAAGCTATCTGTTAATAGACAATCTGATTTATTATAGCATAAATAAAACAAAAATGCAAGCATTACAAAATGAAAATAATTGGATTTAATTATTTATCATATGATAGTGTTATAGTGATCTTATCCACGATCTCATCTCATCGATACCGAGAATACCGTATGCAAAGCCTTTCTTAACAAGTTCCTCAGGAAGATATTCATCGTATTTTTCAAATACCGGTACTTCTCCCTGATAAACAAGATCCATTGGGCTGAATTCAACTTCTGCTTCTTCTTTGATGATGCGGATGAATTCATCAGGGGAGACTTTCATGGTAAACTGTATATAGTAAGGGCGGTAGGAGTCAAGTCCTTTCAGTCCCAGTCGGTCGGCGCATCTCAGCTTCAGGAATCGC
>JAFOMV010000175.1 GCA_017418765.1 Ruminococcus sp.
GCCGCTCCTGTACAGCAAACTACTCAGCAGCAGCCTGTTACTCAGAAAACAACAACATCTACCACCACCACAACAACTACTACCACAACCCGGACAACTATAAAAACTACCTTTACTGCTGAACAGAGCAGCGTTATCACTACTGTGACCGAATACAATCCGGCTCAGTCCCCTTCTTCTAAGGAAACACTGTGGGGCGATGCCAACTGCGACGGCAAGGTAGATCTTTCAGACGCCGTTATCATCATGCAGGTGCTTTCCAACCCCAATAAGTACTCAATGACAGATCAGGGCCGTGCCAACGGCGATGTTAACCTCACCGGCAATGGCATAACCAACGCTGATGCCCTCGCTATACAGAAGTATAAGATCGGTATACTTTCATCACTCCCCGAAAGCTATTCCGATAAACAGCAGCAGACGAATGCGCCTGCCACGACAACACAGGTGCCTGCTTCGTCAAATAAGAAAGTCCTTATCTCAGCCGATTTCAGCTCAGGCACAAACGGCTTCGGGGAAAGGGGCGGCACTTCACTCAGCCTTGACAATTCCACTTTCTACTCAGCACCGTCTTCACTGGCTGTCTCAGGCCGTACAGACTACTGGCACGGCGCAGCTATAGACCTGGGCTCTGAATTTGTTCCGGGCAATTCATACAGCTTCAGTGCGGCAGTTCTTCAGACAAATTCAAGCGCTGATACTGTAAAGATGACTCTCCAGTACAAGAACGCTTCAGGCACTACAAAATATGACGAGATAGCAGCTGTAAAGGCTGATCCAAAAACATGGACAGACCTGACTAATACCTCATTCACTATACCGTCAGGCGCATCTGAAATGGTCCTCTATTTTGAGATGCCCGATTCATACTCTGATTTCTTCGTAGACGATGTTACCATAGCTGAAAACGGCAATGCTTCAAAGATAAGAACAGGCAGCGGAAGTGTGGGCAATATCACAGCAAAAACAGCTTTTTCCTCTGAGGCTCCCAAAGCTGACAAACCGGACGCTTCCAAGCCCATGATCGCTATCAGCTTTGATGACGGGGCTGTTGGTTCTTCACCTACAGCATCATCCATGAGAATAATCAACGCTATTGCCGATCAGGGATTTCACGCTACATTCTTCTATGTCGGCAGCATTACCGATCAAAAAAAGAATAAAGGCTCATATGAGGAAATAAAATACGCTTACAGCAAGGGCATGGAAATAGCTAACCACACATGGACACATTCTGAGAGTTTCCCTGATATGTCAACTGCACAGATACGTGACGAAGTTGACAAGACAGCTAAGCTCCTTGATTCGATAATCGGCGCCCCTTCTTCAAAGCTTCTCAGACTTCCATATTTAAAGTACAGCAATAATATCCAGAAAGCACTCCATGACTATGGACTTGTTTCCTGTGATATCGACACAGTTGACTGGAATAAGGCAACTAAAGAACAGATCGTTGACAAGATAAAGTCAAGGATAGAAGATGGTTCAGCAGACGGAGCTGTTGTTCTCTGCCACGAAACATATGATACAACTGCCGCTGCTATCGAGGAGCTCGCCCCATACATCAAGGCTAAGGGATGGCAGATAGCAACTATCTCAGAAATGTATGCAGCCAAGGGAAAGAGCATACCTACAGGACAGGTCATCAAAAGGGTATATTGATCCATAACTGTTGACCGTAATGCTCTTATGGCAGCCTGAACATATATCTTGAGGCGCTGTGCTCAGGCATAATGCTAATGTTAAAACAGCAAATTATCCTGCTATAAAATTACAGGGCTGATCGCCGGATAATGGTGATCAGCCTTTTTCATCTGCTGACTTGCTGCGGATAAAATGCAGCGAACAGTACACCTTCCCCAGAACATAAGAAACGGCTGCTTTCCATTATGCAGTCAGCGCAAAAAATGGTCAGAGTATTTGTATTTTTCTTCCAAAGATAACTGTTCACCCTTTACAATCTGCCTTACATATATTATAATTAATGTGTCCTCAATAATCGCCGTAAGGCGGTTATTGCCCCGAAGCTCATTCGGGGAGCGCAGATTCTTTATAATATCCGGAATTTGCACATCACATTTCTTTATGTCAAGCTCATTTTGCCCTAAAGGGCAAAACAAAGTGCAAGAAAAATTATCAATAACATTATTTTTAGTTGTAGAGCAGATATTAATTAAATCAAGGCAGCAATTAATGGAATACAGGGCTCATACAGCAAGTTTTGGTCAACAGCAATATCGGAAGGGAGGTCCATTATGATAAAACATCTCAGCGGAGATCACGAAACAGTCGAATATGATAAAAAGAAATATGTTATGCTTTACGATAATACCGATAACGAAGCATACCCTATCCACTGGCATGACGCTGTAGAGCTTATCATGCCGCTGAAAAATGCGTATATGATAAATATCGCCAATGTGGATTATGTTATCCCTGAAAATGATGTTATAATAGTTCCTTCCGGCGAACTCCACAGTATGCCTGCCGTAC
Organism: Ruminococcus sp.; assembly: GCA_017418765.1. The sequence goes on from JAFOMV010000175.1 coordinate 2,494, forward strand.
CCGGACGCCGACTGATATTCCAGTGCGATAACAGTGTACTCAGCGATTCAATTGTGCTTGAAACTGTTATGCGCTTCATCTCATCGCCTGTATTGATAAACAGTCAGCTGGATCATGACCTGCATAAACTTGCACAGAGAACGATGCTTGAGATACAGGAGCTTTATAACTCAAACTCAGAGCTTTCTGACCTTAAAATATACATCAAAGTTATTGAGCTTTTCATGGCGCTCAGCGAATTCCAGCTGGAACAGCAAAAAGCAGCTATGGACTGCGATGATGTAAAAATGGGCGAATACAGCGAAAAATTCAGCAACGTCCTGAAGTATATCGATAATAACTATATGTACGATATAACCCTTGAACAGCTCGCCGATGTAGCAGGATACAGCAAATACCACTTTTCAAGGATATTCAAGCAGTATAACGCAATGTCATACATCCAGTACATAAATGCAAGAAGAACAAGAGCAGCAGAGGTCCTTTTGCTTGATCCGGATATTCCCATAACTGAAGTCGCAATGCGTTCAGGATTCAAAAGCCTCACTACCTTTAACCGCATTTTCAAGGAAATAAAGCACTGCACCCCTACCGACTTCAAACGGCTCTATTCCCTGCGCTGAAATACAAAAATATCCCTGTAACGGGTCAGGAACGGTATAGCACCGTCAGAGCCGCACAGGGATTTTTTACAGCTTGTTCGCATAGACAGCATAAACGGATATATATGCAAAATTTGACGCAATGATGCTTATGATATCCTATGCAGACAAGTTACTATAAGTGCTTGCGGGAACGGATTGCCCGTTCCCGCAAAAGATACATATTTGATTATATAAGTACGATCAAGCCTTGTTAACGCTTCCGAAGAGCTCCATCTTCTCCTTGACCTTAGCCTTGATAGCCTCAAATCCGGGAGCGAGAAGCTTTCTTGGGTCAAAGCCCTTACCCTGCTGATCCTTGCCAGCCTCGATATACTTTCTTGTAGCCTCTGCGA